>JAEZCJ010000068.1 GCA_023433615.1 Bacillota bacterium
ACTTTCGTCGATACGCTTCTACGTACAGATTTCGCCATACGCAGGTATCCTAGCTACGCGGGGGCTTGGCCCCTCCCGCGACCGGACTTTCACCGGCTAGAAGATGCGTGCTTAGCTGGGCACGCCAAATAAAAAAGAAGCGCGAGCGCGCTTCCTCCTTGCACCGGCATTATCGCCTGCTAATGCCCGATTGCTGCTGCGATTGGCATTCCAATTCGTACTTCGAGTCCTTCCACGTGTACCGGATAGGTCCGTACTTGGCCCGTATCCGGCGCATGCACCTCGCCTGTCAACAGACAGATCTTCGTATCGTATAACGGGTCGTAAAGATCGTACCCGGATAGGATGCCTTCGGCAAGCGGCCCTCCCTTGCGGTGCGGATTCGTGTTGTCGAGGGCGAACAGCCGGTCATCGCTTGCGCGAAATACGGCAATCTCGGTCCCCTTGACCTGTACGGTCCGGCCGATCCGGACGAGGAAATCGTCTAGACGGCCCACGACGTGGAAATGAACTTCGTCAGTCTCGTTCTTGTTCTGTACTCCCATCTCGGTTCCCTCCTCAATTGCGACAGCTGCTTAGCTGCGATTGCCATAGACGCGTTCACGCGTTAGCTGGTCGCCGATGACCTGACCCCAAGGCTCGTGAACCTGCTCGAGGGCTGTGTCGATTCGCTCGCTCAACACCCTGCGGTTCTCTTGGTTATCCACGACGGCTTCCTTGATGTGCGCTAGCCCTACCCGCTCGACCCAATCCGACGTCCGCTCCAAATACTTGGCGTCCTCCCGGTAATATTGCAGGAACGCCCCCGTGATTTCCATCAATTCTTCGTCTGTCTTGACCTTGCAGAGCAAGTCCGCAATCCGAGGCTTGATGCCGCCGTTGCCGCCGACATAGATTTCCCAGCCCCCATCGTTGCCGACGATTCCTACATCCTTCGTGCACGATTCGGCGCAGTTACGGGGACAACCATTAACGGCCATCTTCAACTTGGCCGGCATGTCAAGCCGCTCGAACTTCTTCTCCAGCGCCACTCCCATGCCGACGGAGTCCTGCGTGCCGAAGCGGCAGTAGAGCGATCCGACGCACGTCTTCACTGTCCGCAGCGCCTTGGCGTATCCGTAGCCCGACGGCATGCCGAGCTCCGACCATACGTCCGGCAGGTTCTCTTTTTTCACGCCCACAAGATCGATCCGCTGACCGCCGGTGACCTTAACCATCGGCACTTCATATTTAACGGCGACGTCCGCGATCCGGCGCAGCTCCTCCGGCGTCGTCACTCCGCCGTACATCCGCGGAATGACGGTATACGTACCGTCCTTCTGAATGTTGGCGTTCAGGCGCTCGTTAACGAAGCGCGAATCTTTCTCATCCGCGTGCTCCTTCGGCCAAGCCATGCCCAGGTAGTAGTTAAGGGCAGGCCGGCATTTCGAGCAGCCTTCCGTATTGTTCCATTCAAGCACATGCATGACCTCGCGAACGGTTGTGAGCCGCTTCTCGCGGATCGCGGCAACGACTTCATCGCGGCTCAACGCGGTACACCCGCAGATGCCGGTCTTCATAGCCGCGCCGGCATACTTGTCGCCCAGCACGTACTGGAGTATGCCGCCGACAGTAGGCAGACAACCGCCGCACGAACGCCCAGCACCTGTGCAGGCCTTGATCTCATCGACTGATGTTAGACCCTGCTCATGAATAGCATTGACAATCGCGCCCTTGGAAATCCCGTTGCAGCCGCAGACAATTTCGGCATCCGGCATGGCCGCGATCCGCTCAGCAGGGGATTTCGCCCCAGCTGCCGCCGTGCCCATGAACTCGGCGTACAGTTCTTCCGTCATCGCTGTACCATTCTTCACCCATTGTTGGATAGCCGCCGAATCCGTCACATCGCCGAACAAGACACCTCCGACAATGACATGGTCCTTAAGCAGCAGCTTCTTGTACGTGTTTTTCCACTCGTCCTGTCTGCGGAGCACCGACAGCTCCGGGCGATCCTGGAACTCTCCGGCCGAGAACACGTCGACGCCCGAAATTTTCAATTTGGTCGACATGACCGAACCCTCGTAAGGCTTGGTTGCCGTATCGGTAATGTGTTTGGCAAGTACCTGTCCCTGCTCGAACAGCGGAGCAACGAGACCGTAGCAGACGCCTCGGTGTTCATTGCATTCGCCGACGGCGTAGACGCCGGGTACCGAAGTCTGCATGTGATCGTCCACGACGATCCCCCGGTTTACCGTAATCGCGCTGTCCTTCACCGCCGCGATGTCCGGTCTGATCCCGACGGCCATGACGACCAGGTCTGCTTCCAGCTCGGTGCCATCCGTGAAGCGAAGCCCTTCGACCCGTTCGCTGCCGTAAATTTCTGCCGTCTGTTTCTCCATCATGAAGCGCAATCCTTGCCGCTCGAGTACCGCTCTCAACATGCCTGACGCAGTCGGATCAAGCTGTCTTTCCATCAGATCCGGCATCAGATGGACGACTGTCGCCTCCATGCCGAGATTGACAAGACCCTTCGCCGCTTCGAGACCGAGCAGCCCGCCCCCGATGACAGCCGCTTTGCGATAGGTCCGAGCCGCTTCCATCATCGCGCTGCAGTCCGCTATATCGCGGAACCCGATCACCCCGTTTAATTGGTTGCCCGGAATCGGCAGCACGATCGGGGTCGAGCCTGTCGCAATGATCAGTTTGTCATAAGGGAACGATAATCCGGTATCGGTATGAACCCGTTTCGCTTCCGTATCGATCTTGGTCACTTTGGTTCCCGCATGCAGCGCGATGTTGTTGTCCTGGTACCAGTTCCAGCCGTT
Organism: Bacillota bacterium; assembly: GCA_023433615.1. GTDB lineage: Bacteria > Bacillota > Bacilli > Paenibacillales > Paenibacillaceae > Paenibacillus_I. The sequence goes on from JAEZCJ010000068.1 coordinate 2,805, forward strand.
TAGAATAATGTCATCGATCTTCTTGCTGCCCTCGAGTACATAGGACAACATGATTCGATTATAGTTCGGATAAGGCTCGCCGCCGATGACGGTAATCTCGTAGCGGGACGGCGCAAGCTTCAGAATTTGTTCGATCGTATTGATACCGGCCATACCGTTGCCGACTAGTACCAGCTTTTCCTTCGTTTCGTTCATTGATAATCCCTCCCACTCGATGCCCAGTTCACTATCGGAAGTATAATGCTACTCTGAGTCATACTTCGGTGATGTTTCGCACACTGCGCTTCGGTATGTTCTCATCATAGCCGCTGCGGCGTCTTGCGGTTATCGGGATATCCACTGAAAATGGCGGGGTTAAAACCCTGATCTTTGCCAGGTATTGCTCTTACTTCTTCCAGCGTCGCGGAGCAGCCTAACGACTGTTTTCACTATTCGCCTTCACCAACAAATGACCAGCGCACATGCAATGTTGAAATACCTACATCAGCGCCCGCTTCTCGATCCGTAGGGCCTAGCTCCGTGAGATGCCCGGCTCCTTCGCGATCTCCCTCTGCGTCCGCACCTCGCCGCCGTGCTCCAACCGCACCGCCCGACGACGACTTCCTTTTCCCGATTATCCGCTAAGTCGTGTTTCTTGTAGATTATCGACTTCTCGGTCTTAAGCTGCACCATGTCCACGACTTCGTCGATCTCCGTGCCGAGAATATCGATCAATGTGATATCGTTGCCCTCCTTATCCGTCACGATCGGTTCGTGCAACGACACGTCCTTACGCATCTTCCTCAGGCTGCGCAGATGCATCAGAATCTCGTTCTTAATCAGCCCGATCGTGCCGATCGAGATCATCACGTTCGGACTCATTTAGGCCTTGCGACCTTAGGTCACCAAACCCCGGCAAAGCAAGAAGAGGCCGTCCCCTCCAGTAAGTAATCTACTTTTGGGGGACAGCCTCTTCTTCGTTTGGTTCAGCCTATATGGTATAGACTTGGGTCACTTTACCGTTCGTGAACGTCACATATTGCGAATATCCGTATGCCCACGTCTCTACGACGATGCCGGAAGAGGACAGCTTGCTGGACGAGCTCGGCGAGCCCCAGGACAGCAGCACCTGATCCTTGTTCATGCCGATCGATATTTTCTCGGCCTTAATTGTGCTCCATACGGATGAAGACCATTTGTATTTCGTATACGGATCGTAATTCAGGAATACGTAGCTGTCGTTGAAGCTCGAAGCAATCCATTCTTTCGTGAAGGAGGTCGTTGTAAGCGTACTGCCGCTCGCCTTGCGGAACACGATCTGGAACCGCACGTTGCCAATCCGATCGGTTTCTGGCAGGATGTCCGCCACCGTCACCTTCATGAACCGATCCCATCCTTGAAAATGATTGACCCAATACGTCTTGCCGATATAAGCGGCGAGGTCTCCTTGCAGCGACCGCTTGTACAAGCGAGCCGTCTCGTCCGTCCATACGTCCATCTCCGCGCTGCCGAAAGCAACGGTCATCATTTTCCATGCCGCATCCCACTTCAGGTTAGCGCCAAGCGCATCGGAGAGCAGATGAGCCGGGAAGAGTGTCTGTCCGTTATCCGTACGCACCGCACCTTTCAACGTAACGGCCTTGCCGTCAACAGTTGCCTTCGCGCTTCCCGTCGTCAATCGAATTGCCTTGCTCCCGACGCGAATGTCGAACGATTTGGTCGGCGCCGTATATGTCACAGTGCCGCCGAGGGCCTGAAAAACAGGCTTAACCGGAAAATATGTGACGCCCTGTACCATCTTCGCTCCTTGGATTGCGTTCGGCAGGCTGATCGAAATCGCAATCGTCTTGGATGCGCCGCCCTTTTTCACCGTAACGTTCGTCACGCCGACGCCGGTCGCGAGGAGGGTGCCGTCGGCTTGCTTGGCCAGCAGGTGCGGCTTCTCGATCGTCACGTCGGCTTGGCTGAGCGGAACTTGTACCGATGTGCCGGTCGAGTGCTTCTCCACGATCGTCGCTTTGATCTTCTCGCCGACCATCGGCGTTGAATAGTCGACCGTCAAGTCGATCGCGGCAACGCTCGGCGTCTGCACATCTGTCAGCTTGCCGTTGGAATACCAGTCCCATGAACCGTCTGCATACTTGACGTAGAATCGGTCAGAGTCCGCGATTCCGGACAGTCGCGCAACCCCCTTCAAGCCCTCCAGCACCCTCAGCTTGTCAGTTCCAAGCTTCGGGTCGTAGTCAAGCCTCACCGCCAGCGTTCCGTCCTTCAACACGACGAACAGATCATTGCCGGACATCCCGATCCACCGTGCCTCTTCCGTCAACACCACTGGTATGATATTCAGGTCATTATCGAAGTTGTACAGGCTATACTCCGTCAGCCTGCCGCTGCTATCCAGCACGAGGGTGCGATCCGTGCTTGCCGAGATAGCCGTAACCGAGGACGGATTCAGTCCTGATGCCAGAGCCTTCCTAAGCTTCTCGCTGTAGAGCTCGCCCGACTTGGTCAGATAGCTAAAAGAAGAGCCTGTCGATATGCGGGCAATATCGCTCAATGCCTTATCGAAAATCGCGATTTGTCCGCGCGCATTCCACACCGTGCCATCGCTCTTCAGCCAAGTTCCTTTGACCAATTGGATGATGCCTGTATGACCTGCGACGGGTCCGATGCCCCCATCCTGCTTCCACTCCAGGAGCCGACCATCCGCATTCAACGCGTAGCCCGAATACCCCGAAGGAGAAATCGCGGTGATGTCGTATTCCGTATATTGCACGGGACCTTGGAGTCTCGTGCCGGTCCACAGCGATCCGTCCTCCATCAGCATGGTTTCGTCGTTGTAAATTTCCGCGATTCCGCTCCCGGTCGCATTCGCTGTCGCTGTACCGGTGAACGTGACGGAGCTTGCCATTAAACTAATGATTGCGCATACAAGCCATATTCTCTTCAACTCGAGTCTTCCCCTCCATTTAGAAATGACAGAGCCCAGCTTGTCCAAATCTCACACCGACATCGCGGCTTCTGCCTAACATTACCATTATACTGCATGAATCGACATTATCCACCACCATTTGAATAGAAATAGTAGGCGTGCTCCGATAGACACAAGTATCCCTCTATCATGCAAGACGGTGGGGTTCACATGGGGCAGAAGAAGTCCGTATTATCAAATTTCTTGACGTTGTGAACGCGATACGATGTCAAAATAGAACCGGACACGTGACTGTGTCCGGTTCATTTTGCGGTATATTGTTTGATTTTCAAATCGATGACTTGAACCCAATCAGTAATCGTACTTACTCGATAATTTATTCTAACACGATCGAATTCCATTATGATCCTTCCGTCTGAGTCGCTATTATCAATTACGACTAAGTAGTCTAACTGGTCAAGATGAGCAAGTAAATTCTCCATAGAGGTAGAATGTCGTCTTATAATATCTTCCGTTGCGATATGATGTCCGCCATTCCTAACTCGAGCAGCCACCCGTTCGATATTAAGTCGATAATCGCCCAAGCCTACATAGAACATCACGATTTCGAAGCCATTCCTCTTCGCTTCACGCATTTGGCGAATGGCATTGCCTCCTGCTAATGTCGTTTCAATTGAAAAATCCCGCTTATTTTGAATGCAATCTCTTACAAGCTTAATTGCTTCTCTCCCAGCTCTTAATTTATGACGTTCGGGATGATCTGCATCAACTCCCCTAGCCAACGCATCTGCATCAATATTGACACTGACACCGAGTCGATCCACAATTAGGTTTCGAATTGTGCTTTTTCCGCTACCGTTGTTTCCAGCGAACACATACATCGTGGCGCAAGGCTCACTCATGTGTTAAATCCTTCTCGTCTATACGCACAATCTCCCCGGTGCTGTACTCTTTCACAAAGTTACCTTCCGTCGTTTTATATATAATGTAAGTTCCGTTAGCTTTTGCGTCTAATTTCGCTCTGTCACCTGTGAGTTTAATGAATTTATTTAAATCCTGCATGCGATTCATGGAATCCCCTGCTCCCTCCTGATCATCGTAACTCAAGAATCACTCGCGACCTCCTTGCCTCATTGAAATTATACCATATTCATACTCGAGAAAAATGGACCAGCTTCACTTCCATTTTGATGCCGCTATCGTTAGCAAGTTTCGTGTTCACCCTACTTCGACCTGTGGTTATATTTCTGATCGTCAGTCTGCTGTTTCCGATCATCGTAGACCCTTAAGGTACTTCTATGCCACTAATTCAGGCGTCCAAACTTTCGCCGCTACGTTCAACGGCTCGTCATCCGACATGGTAAGCGCCATCGCGATTATTTAACACTGTGATTAGTCAAGTTTTGTAGCACTTGTCGTACTTCATCTGTTGACTTCGTTTGCATGAGCTCATTTTTCAACTCATCTGCGTTATCGAATCCATTCATATATATCTTGAAAAAACGAAGTAAATGAACAAATGGTCTCGGTTCTAGTTCGGTTGCATATTTATCATATAAATCAATATGGTAGTTTAATAACTCAATTTTTTCGTCTCTGCTATGCTCTCTAGGTGTTTTCTCAAAAGCATATGGATCTTTAAATATTCCTCTACCGATCATAATTCCATCAATTCCATATTGTTCTGCCAGTATTACGCCTGTTTTTCGATCAGCTATATCTCCATTAATCGTTAATAATGTATGGGGTGCAATCTGATCACGAAGCTGTTTAATTTCCGGAATAAGCTCCCAATGAGCAGGCACCTTACTCATTTCTTTCTTGGTTCGTAGATGAACAGAAAGATTGGCAATGTCTTGTCGCAATATATGTGATAACCACTCACGCCACTCATCAACACGTGTATAGCCAAGTCTAGTTTTTACACTCACAGGCAATCCACCTGCTTTAGTAGCTTGTATAATATCTGCTGCAAGCTCAGGTTCTAGGATAAGTCCGCTACCCTTAGCTTTAGCTGCGACGTTATGAGCAGGACAGCCCATATTAATATCAATGCCTTTAAATGCAAGCTTTGCTATACCTATGCTCATTTCCCTATAATAATCAGGGTTGTTTCCCCAAATATGTGCAACCATAGGCTGTTCATCTTCTGTAAAGTATAATCTCCCACGTTCACTATATATAGCGTCTGGATTACAGTAACCTTCCGTACTTGTAAACTCAGTGAAAAAAACATCAGGTCTACCCGCTTTACTCACAACATGACGAAACACAACATTCGTTACATCTTCCATAGGAGCAAGTACAAAAAACGGTTTAGGTAATTCCCCCCAAAAATTATTAATCAACTTTTATTCCATTCCTCTCATCATCATACGATAACCGCTAAAACAAACAACATTATAACATATTTCATCATGCAATTATTAAGTTTGCCGGCAGCCAGCGGCCTAAGCACCATACTATTCATCAGCCAACCAAAACACTCTCCACATGTGTCAAGTGTGTAACATAAAAAAACCAAACGACATCTCTGCCATTTGGTTTCATTTTGTGAAGTTGCATCAACTGGTACATAGATGACTAACGGTATTCTGTGCGCTGGGGCTATTATCACTTCTTCACCTTATAGAACTCATGATACAGCTTCATCAGCGCCCGCTTCTCGATCCGGCTCACATAGCTCCTGCTAATCCCCAATTCCTTCGCGACCTCCCGCTGCGTGCGCTCTTCCCCGCCGTGCTCCAATCCGAACCGCCCGACGACGACTTCCTTTTCCCGCTCATCCAATATATCGAGGTTCTTGTAGATCTTCGACTTCTCGATCTTCAACTGCACCATGTCGACCACGTCGTCGTTCTCGGTGCCGAGAATATCGATCAGCGTAATCTCGTTGCCTTCCTTATCCGTCCCGATCGGGTCGTGCAGCGACACGTCCTTGCGCGTCTTCTTCAAGGAACGCAGATGCATCAGAATCTCGTTCTCGATGCAGCGCGCCGCAAACGTAGCAAGCTTCGTGCCCTTCCCGGTCTGGAAGCTCTCGATCGCCTTGATCAGCCCGATCGTGCCGATCGAGATCAAGTCCTCGAGGTCCTCTCCTGTGTTGTCGAACTTTTTGACGTTGTGAACGCGATACGATGTCATAGGTGTGCGCAACTGAAGAGAACTCAATAATGTTATAATTACTGTATGACTGATCTGCTATTTTATCCTGAATGGACGGTGAGATTTGTGGATCATGATAAGGACTTGCACAAATTTGTAAAGCTTCCGGTGATCGCGCAAAGTTGGATGCAAAAGTGATCAATACTTATATTGTATACAAGACGCACTCGGGTCAAATTGTGAAGGAATACGCTAACGGTCAAATCGTTCCTCTCCTCTTCGCCATCCTGCGTAATCCATTCCTAATCGGCTTCATTCCCCCTCGGACCCGCAATCTCTGACAAACCCGTCTCTCCATAAATCAGACAACTCCGGCAAAGGTTCCAAGTATCCCTGATGGGATTGCACAACATCTCCTACAAGAGATACTTGAATGGGAACATCGTGAACTCGACGGGAAGCAGCGATAAATCCGCCGGCGGCGGATTTATCGCTGAACGAGAAGGCAATTCTTTTTGAAAAGTGGTCATATCACGAATAGGCCATCAGAAAAAGAGCCTCCAGTTCAATGGGCAGGCAGGTAATCTCATTTACATTTTCTCTTTATTCTACTATTCTATTATCGCGATGGTCAGTTCGTTCACGGCAGATTGCAAATCCTGCACCATCGTTGGTTCTGCGTCTCCCTTACTTGCAGACTTTTCTAGCTGTTTTGTTATGTTATCCAGGTGGTTTACAGCTTGGTAATAACGGCCATTTTCATAATGGTGCCTTACCTGTCTGAAACTATTGGACACCTGAACAGCCAGCGGACCAGATAGTTCTCCTGTCGTGGTATAGACTTCTATCCGTTCAGTAAGCTCTTCAATACAGCTGTCTACTAGATACGTTTGAAGTGAAGGTAATTCATCGAGCGTTATGACATAATCGTGATGATATACTTTATTCAAATGCTCAATGCTGTTATCGCTTCTAACGGCTCCGTTCCAAGATACAAACCAGCTGTAGTTTGCATGGTAGATTTGCAGCAAGTCCGGATCGGGAATCGGCCCGTTCTCTGTCATCGCGATCAACTTCTTGTTACTCGACAGTTCCACCAGTTCATTGTATTGCGCGCTCATCGGACTGTAATTGTAAGAACCTGGGTATGAGTCGAAGCTCGCAACATCTACATACTCATCACCCGGATACCAATCCTTGGACTTTGAGTTCCATACCCAAATTAGATTGTTAAGTTGATGATGGTTAGTCATCCGATCGTACATTAGCTTCCACAATTCAATTGCAGGCTGCGGGCCTTTCGCCCCCCACCAGAACCAGCCGCCCTCTGCTTCGTGAAGCGGTCTCCACAGTACCGGGACGCCTGCATCCTGAAGACGCTTCAACTCTTCGGCGATGACATCGATATCGCGAATAAGCAGTTGATAGTCCTCGGATTCCGGATGGCTCATCGCATAAGCCAAATCAAAAGTTGTGGCGTCTGTATAGAAGCCTCTCCACCATTCCTTGCCCGGCTCATCAATCAAACCTTTTGGCGCATTCCAATGCCACATTAGTGTAACGATTCCGCCTCGATTGTTGACCCAGTCGATCGCTCCAGGGACTTCATCGGCTGAGGTTCCGCGTTCTACGCGAGACGGTGAGTTATCCATAAAGTCTAGGCCGAGAATTGCCGGATATTTGCCGGTATTCTCGTACACATACTGCGTTTCTTGCAGAGGCGCATTCGGATACTCCTGTTGTCCGGATAGGATATTCGTTCCGAAGTGATCGATTAAGTAACTGTGCAGCGCTTTTGTCGCTTGCGTTGCATTCGGATTGATAAGCTGCTTCGCTGCCTGGTGAGGCTCCGGTGCCGGTGCCGGCGAAATCTTGATGTAATCAATTGCAAGCCAAGTCCAGTTCGGAGAGATGGTGACCTGATTAGTTCCTTGATTTAAAAGGATTTTGCCAGCGCTAACTTCTCCAAAGCCGCTTTGTCCGATAGACACGTTGCCGATTAAACTCCCGTTCACCTTAATGTCGATGACTTTGCCTCCGCCAAATATTGCTCCGTACCCTACGACAAGGTCGTAAAGCCCCGCTTCCGCTACTTCGATATCAAAATGAATGTAATCCGAGTTTTGCTCGAATCTCCCGACATAGCCAGTACCGGAATATCCTGGTACGTCCGATGCGACGAATAGCGTATCGGAGAACTCCGCCTGTTCAGCCTCATACACTTGGACCGCACTATCCCCGTTGGCTTTTACAGGAAAAAACTGGACCGATGTACAGACCAGAGTAACCACACAAACAAAAGCAATTAGCCTTCTGACAGATGTTCGTCCGACCCATTCTGTTGCTTGCATTCACATTTCTCCTCCTATTGTTTGGGATTGGCTGAGAATTATGATCTTATGGCATCACTCCCTTCATAAAACTTAATCCGTTTCGATGGCTCAGCCAACGACACCGGTACGCTCGACACTCTCGACAAAGTAACGCTGAACAAACAAATACATGATAATCAGCGGCGCAATGGCCAATAAAATACCGGTATCGACGATCATCGAGATGTGATTCGGATCCGCGCGCACTGGGGCACCCCCGATGCCTTGCAAACGGGGTAGCACATTGTTGACATCGGCCGGAAGCGAAGCGATCTTAATCGCCATCAGATCGCTCTGATTCATGAACAGCGATGTGTAGAAGGTGTCATTGTACTGCCAGACGAACGCGAACAGCAGCACGGTAATGATCGGCGGAATCGCGTTCGGCAGCATGATCGTGAAGAAGGTGCGAATCCCCCCTGCACCATCGATCAATGCCGCTTCCTCGATCTCCTTCGGCAGCCCTTTGAAGAACTGGCGGAAGATGTAGATGTACAGGCCCGACTTGAGGCCGTTGGCGAACGCTGCCGTAATGAGCGACGGCCAGTATGTGTTAAGCAGGTTGATCCCATCCTTGCCCGTGAACATCGAGACGAGACCGAGCACGTCGAAGCTCCGGAAGTGCAAGTACATCGGCACCATCAACGTACTAGTCGGGATCAGGATCGTCAGGACTACCAGCGTGAAAAGAATATTGCTGCCCGGGAACGTGAACCGCGCGAACCCGTAACCCGCCAGCGCGCAGGATGCCGCCGAGAGAAACGTCGTCGAGAGGACGAAGAACAGCGTATTCTGGAGCAGCGGCCAGTAATTCAGGATCTCCATCGACAGTCGAATGTTTTCCATCGTGAAATTGACGGGAACCATATAGATGGTCGGGTTATAGATGTCGATCGGATCCTTGAAGGCTACCGAAACTTGCTGCAGGATCGGGTACAAGATGACGAACGAGATCCCGATGATGAGAATATACCGGAATATCGTCCAGATCATGTCGATCGATTTGTTCTTCGTTTTCTGGAACCGAAGCATGACCGCTTCGTTCTCCATGATTTTTGCCGCCATGGTTACGCCTCCTCACGTCGTCAGTTATTGTAGAATACCCTTCTGGATATCAGGACACCGATCACGACCAGAATGATACTGACAACGATCGTGTACAGCCATGCCATCGCCGCGCTGAGACCGAAGTTCTGCGCCGTGAATGCAGTCTGATAGATCGTCTGCGTTACCTGGCTGTCCGCGAACGAATCGATTATCGTATAGATGACGTTCGTCAGAATGAGCGGGCTGACCATCGGGAACGTAATTTTCCAGAACGACTCGTAAGCCGTGGCGCCCTCCATCTTGGCTACTTCGTACATTGTGCCTGGAACCGCTTGTAGCGCTGCTAGGAAGATCAGAATCTGTACGCCGGAGCTGCGGATAATCTCAAGGATCCGGCTAACCGCTGAGGTAACATACTCGATGAACCATGGCGGGATGCCCGCGTTCTCCAAGACGAAGCTAAGCATCATCGGATCGAAGCCGGTTTGCTGGAGACTGAGTTCCTTCGCGATTTCGGAGCTGCCGGTCATCTGGATGAGACCTGCCGATTGCGCGGCCGCAACCGCACCCGATGCTAGAATAACAGGCAGGAAGAATACGGAACGTGCGATCGCGCGTCCTCTGAACTTGGAATTGAGCAGCGTAGCAGAGAACAGCGAGAAGAATAGAATCATCGGTACGTCATAGGCCATCTCGCTGACCGATTCCGTCAGGATCCGATTGAAAGTCGGATCCACGAGCAGCGCATTCTTGAAGTTGTCGATCCCGATGAAGTCAAGCGTATATCCATTAGGCGCAACCTTCAATTCGCTGAAGCTGAATTGCAGTGATTGGATGAACGGCGTCGCGAACAAGAACAGGAAGCCAAGCAGCCACGGCAGGATGAAGACGAACCCGAGAAGCGATCGTTTCTGTGTCAGGGATAAACCTCTCTTGGTCATTTCGTTTCACCGCCTACCGTGTAATTTTCCGCTTCGATCTTCACGCCGCCAACCGTAACGGGCTTGTCGGTGTAGTTCACGTATACGGATCGGCCGTTCTCGTAGCGCACTTCGACGACGCCTTCCGAGTGGCGGACATGCTCCGCAATCGGCTGCGTCCGCAGATCGCCCAGCGCATCGTTAATCGTCGCATACAGCTCGGTCGCATCCGCGATCCAGTTCGAATATTCGGTCGAGAAGTACGAATCGAACGCCGTGAACTTC
>JAEZCJ010000081.1 GCA_023433615.1 Bacillota bacterium
CACGAAAGGCAAGAGCATTTTCCCTTCTGATGAAGCATTGCTAAAGATGCTCTACCTGGCCACGATGGACGTCACTCGTAAATGGACGGGACGTGTTCAGAACTGGGGACAAATGCTCCTCCAGCTCACCGTTTTCTTCCCCGACCGCATCGGGCATCACTTACGTTAATTCTGCTTCAAGAGGGTTTACACAAAATACTGGACAGACCCCTTGGATGCATCGATTTTATAATCATCATGTACATACCGATCACTGCCGCCGTAGCTTTGGCGGCTTTTTTTGCATCCATTTTGAGAGGAGTGATTCATATGCCCACAGCAACTCGCGCACGGTTGACTTCCGCCGCGATCACCTTGCATCATCCACTCGATTATTACTTCGCCTTGTTTCTCCGAGCCAAGAAAACGGAAGGCTTGAAGCCCCGGACGCTGAAAGACCACGAAAGCCATTACCGTTACCTGCAACGTTGGCTGGTCGAACAGTATCCAACGCTCAAACTGGAAGAACTGACCGCTGACCACGTTCGCCAGTACGTACAACACATGCTGTCTGAACAAGCCTTGTACACCGGACACCCAACGTTGCAAAGCCACAACACTACCAAAGGCTTGTCCCCAGCGACCGTGAATATCCGTACCCGGACGCTCAAGTGCTTCCTTCGGTTCCTCCACGATGAAGGCTACCTGCAAACCGACCTTGCGTCCCGCATCAAGCTGCAAAAGGTAAAAGAGGACACCATCGGAGCTTTCGAGAAGGAGCAAGTACTGCAACTGCTTGCTGCACCGAACCAGCGGGAGTACCTTGGCTTTCGTGACTATGTGCTGCTCACCGTGCTTTTCGACACGGGACTGCGGATCAACGAAGCGCTTAACCTGACCGTTGATGACCTAGACGTTGCCGACAGAACGATCATTGTCCGCGCCGACATAGCCAAGAACGGTACGTCACGCCCCGTACCTGTAAGTAGACGTACTGCCGAGATTCTCACCGCGCTTATCCAAGAGAATCGGAAGCAGTTCGCCAAGCGAAGCCCTTCAAACCTTTTTCTCTCGAACAACGGCAAGCCTTTGACGTACAACCAAGCATACGAACGCATCCGTCTTCATGGCGAAAACGCAGGCATCACTGGCGTTCGCATCTCTCCGCACACGTTCCGGCACACGTTCGCCAAGCTGTACCTCATGAACGGCGGCGACCTTTTTTCGCTGCAAAAGATACTCGGTCACCACGATATTTCCATGGTACGGAAGTACGTCCAGTTGAACAACCGCGATCTGCAAGAGCAACACGCGCAAAACAGCCCACTCGTCGGCATGTAACCAGTTCAGGTGCAGAGGTATTTTAGGAACTTGGCTGTCGGCTTTCTGTACTCGTCGCCTAAAGTGACCATGCTTTTCTTGTCAAGTATGCTGATGCCTTTCTCCATCACAATTTCGCCTTTAGGCACAGGTTCCGGAAAGTACTCCCACGTCGAGCTTGCAGAGTTCCAAACGATCAGTCGCAAAAGCATGTCCCCGCTAGTGTCGCTTGAATCCTCGACCGTTTCAGTCGGCAAGATTACATGCGGGCTGACCACTTCTTCCTCCGGGAACCCTTTGTTGCCAAACTTCAATCGAAGCGTCCCACGATGGTAATCGAGATAATATGGCGTTGGGATAACCAAATCAACTTTGATCGGGTGGCTTGGAAAGAAGGCGCTCAGCACGCTATTCGAAGCAGGAAGTCGTTTCAGTGGGTGGACAAACTGCTTCGCTTTCTCTTTGACGAAGGCGGTGTGCTCGGTCGGGTTTATCATGTTGCGGTTTAGTTTCTCGTTGGCGTAGATGGTGAGGAACTCCAATAGCTGAAACTCACTTCTCACGTTGTACAGCACTTGATTGATGATGCCTGATTCTCTCACTTGCAGTTCTTCGTTGCTAAGCGAGCCTAGGAACTGCTTCAACCCTTCTGCTGTATTTATGTCTGGCGTATCGTCCGGCTCGTCGAACAAGTTTTCTATATTCATTCTGTCTCCTCGCTTTCTTTCGCGATTGTCTCCATCGGATTGTTTCCCGTCGGGCGTTGTTGTAAAATGACGGTATAAAACATTAAGGTTAGCGGTAAACGAGAGAGGCAACCGATTCCTAGGTCGGGTGGCTCTCTCAGCCTATTTAGGTTGGGTGCATAGGCTTGTCCTCCTTGAGCTCGACTCCGACTGGCGAGGCTACGTAGTTGGACGCAGGGGTAGCCGTTTGGGTCGGTACTGAAATATATCGTACCAGCTTAAAGAGGGTCAACCACCCATCGCACAAGCGCCCACGCCGCGCCTCCCAAGATATTGCTTCCACAGCCCTCCTTTTCGACTTCCTTTTTATGTAAAAATTGGCAGACTGGATTATTACGTGTTTTACTGGTTTTAGGGGTAGACCGTTTGGGTTCGATTGCTGCTGCAAGACAGGGTAACCGCTTGGATTTGAATCCAGCCACAACCTGTTGGTGCGGCAAACGTCGTAACGAAAACACAGAGGTTGGCTAGCTTTCACCCAAACGGTTGTTGGTAACCGCTTAGGTGAGCCAACAAGAACCGTAGCCAAAAGATATGAGCCTTTTCGCTTTTCACGAAGCGGAAGGCTCTTTTTTGCGGCCAAATTTGAGGATACGTAGGAGGTAGGAAGATGAGAGGTTGTGTATCAAAGCGCGGTAACAAGTGGTCGTGGGTGGTTGAAATGGGCAAGAACAGCGAAGGCAAGCGTCGTCAGAAGAGCAAAGGAGGCTATGAATCTAAAGCCGATGCGGAGAAGGCGCTCCAGAAGGTTCTCCACGAGCTAAATACAGATACTTATATTGAGCCAACGAAGGATGACGTAGCGACATTCTTTACGTCGTGGCTGGCGCAGAAGCAGATGCATATTCGCCCCGGCACATATAAGACATATCGGTGGCTGGTCAATTACCATATCATCCCGCAGCTTGGTCAGATCAAAATGGTAAACCTGTCGCCGCAACATTTAGTCAGCATGTACGAGCGGCTTGGAAGCGGAGAAAAGCGGTTGTCTCCGCAGACAATCAACCACGTTCATAAAGTCCTGCACGATGCACTCGAAACGGCTGTGAAGTGGGAGTTATTAGTCAAGAATGTTGCTCGACTGGTTAAGCCGCCACAGATACCTAAAAGTGAAACGAAGACTTGGACGGACGAGGAATTGATGCAGTTTTTGGAGTTCACGAAGAACAGCCGTTATCACATTATCTTTTTGCTGGCGGCAACGACCGGGATGCGTCGTGGTGAGGTTTTAGGAGTGAAGTGGGAGGACATCGACCTTGCGGCTGGAAAGCTATCGGTTCGGCGGTCATATACTCGCGGCGTTGTCGGTCACATCATGCAAGAGCCAAAGACTGCTGCTGGTATCCGAACGATCGTTTTGCCGCAACAGACCGTGGAGGCTCTCAAGAAGCATCGCCTTGTGTTGGAGGAAGACCGGAAGAAGGCAGAGAAGAACGGCACAGATTACAACGATCAGGGTCTGGTTGTACAGACGCGGAACGGCTTCCCTGTCAGCCCATACTTCTTGGAGGCTCGTTGGCTGGACCTGCTCCGGAAGTCTGGACTACCCAAGATCAGGCTGCACGACCTTCGTCACACGCACGCCTCGTTACTGCTCAAGGCTGGAATCCATCCGAAAGCCGTAAGTGAGCGACTTGGTCATTCATCAATAATGATAACGTTAGATCGCTACTCGCATCTGTTTCCAACGCTTCAACAGGAAGCCGCTGAGAAGTTGGACGAGCTTCTAACAACCGCGGCAGCAACCGTGGCGAAGGCACAGTAGCTTATGGCTGAATCCGTTTCAGGTTCAGGGGTACGGCAGGGTACGGTCGGGGTACGGAGGGGGTTCGGTTCAAACGCAGCCCCCTCTCTACGCTTCTGATTCAAAGGGTACGAGGGGTACGGTCAAATTAAATACCCAAGAGGACAAAACAAGCCAAAACAACATGCCAAAACAGGGATAGTTAATTTCAGGCATTCCCAGCGTACCCCAAGCCCAAGAGCCGTAGCGAGCGATCACGAGACAACGTTGCCCTAGGCGTACCCCAAGCGTACCCCAACAATCCCCAACAGCAACAAAAGCGCTGCCTTGCAGAGGGAGTGGCTGAATAATGATCCAAGAGCAAGCAAGAGAAGCCAAGCCAGTACCCATGCTGTGGCTGAATTTATGCTTGCTCTTGCTGTTTCTGTACTCGATGCTGGTTGTTGGGCAACCTGTCCCGACCGCCTCACCGTGGTTGGCTCGGGGGTTCCTGCAACTGCTTTCCTCGGGTTCATTGTTTGCAAGCTGTTGACAGAAAAGCCCAAAGAGGGCTGCGACAGCTCACTTGCTCCTAACCTGTCACAGCCCCCAAACCCGCGTCCGACGCGACCTCTCAGCTCTTACTCTTCTCCTGTCGCCACCGGATTCTCGCTATAACTAATCCAATCGCTCCAACTGCCCGCATACAGCTTCACGTTGCGATACCCCGCCGCCTCTAGCGCGAGCACGTTCGGGCATGCCGTGACGCCCGACCCGCAGTACACAATAATCGCCGCATCCTTCGGCAGCGCTGCGAACCGCTCCTCGAGCTGCTTCGCGCTCCGCCAACGTCCCTGTTCATCCAGGTTGTCCTTCCAGAACCAATTGCCCGCGCCCGGAATATGCCCGGCCACCTTGTCGATCGGCTCCTCCAGCCCCAAGTATCGCCGCGTCTCGCGCGAATCGACGAGTACACTGCTGCTTTCGCTGCTAGCCGCACGCACCGCATCCACATCCGCCAGCATCGCCTCTTGCACAGTCGGCTCATACCGCTTCGGCACGCGAATCGCAGGCTGCGCATCGGTCACGGGATAACCCGCTGCCTTCCACGCGCTGTAACCCTGATCCATCACATACACCGCATCATGCCCCATATAACGCAGCAGCCACCAGAGCCGGGACGCCATCGCGCCGCCCTGGTCATCGTAAGCCACTACGCGCGTGTTACGATCAATGCCGGCCCGCCCCAGCTTAGCCGCAAGCTCCGCCACATCCGGTAGCGGATGCCGTCCGCCATGCTCCCCTACCGGAGCCGATTGATCCCGCTCCAGATCCATATACACCGCGCCGGGGATATACCCCTCGCTATAGCTGCGCCTGCCTGCATCCGCGTCGCTCAGCAGGAATCGGCAGTCGACGATCGCCAGCTCCTCCTCATACAACCGGGCCAGCAGCCACTTCATGCTCACAATATGCTCCACGATCCGCACCTCCGTATCATCGCATTGCTAGACTTCCCAATCCTAACCAACTTATTCGACCGGCATGCGGCGTACTCCTCTTCGCGATTCCAATCCCAGCCAATCTCTGATACCCTAGTAGAGGAGAACATGATCCACCATTATCGATGGATACAGGAGGCCTCTCAGCATGATGACTTATCAAGCAGTATGCATCATAGACGAACAGAATCAGCTCGGCGAAGGACCCGTGTGGGACGATCGGCTTCAGGAGATTTTCTGGGTCGATATTGAGGGCTGCACGCTGCATCGCTTCCGCCCGAGTGACGGCAGGCGTACCCGCCACCAGCTCCCGTCCAAAATAGGTGCCGCCGTGCCAGCAGAAGACGGTTCATGGATTCTCGCGCTCGCAGACGGGTTCTACCGATACGACCTCGAGAGCGGCGCATCCACCCTCATCGCCCACACCGAAGATGCCAATCCGGCTAACCGGATGAACGACGGCAAATGCGATCCGGCTGGCCGTTTCTGGGCAGGCACGATGAGCGCCAAATGGCAGCGCGACGCCAACCTGTACATGCTCGATAACGGGCAACTGTCGCACCGCCTATCCGAGGTCGGCTGTTCCAATGGCCTCGCGTGGAATGCCGATGCGACAATCATGTACTACATCGACTCTTTTGAACGCATCGTCTACGCTTTCGACTACGACGCTGCAACAGGCGCGATTTCCAATCGCCGACCCGCCATCACGTACCCGGACATCGAGGGCGAAGGCGGACCGGACGGCATGAGCATCGATGCAGAGGGCATGCTGTGGATCGGCCACTGGGGCGGTTCGCAGGTTGGAAGATGGAATCCCCTCACGGGGGACAAGCTCGCCACCATACCGATTCCCGTCCTCAACGTCACCTCATGCGCATTCGGCGGCGAGAACCTGGACGAACTGTACATTACGACTGCAAGAGTCGGCAATGATGAAGTCGCTCTCAGCAAGCAGCCGCAGGCTGGCGGGCTGTTCCGCGTGAAGCTGGACGTCGCAGGCTTGCCGGTGCACCGCGCGAAGGTATAATCGGCTAAACCATTGCGACAGTCGCCATTTTATGTCAATATATAGAATATCAAGCACCAATACCGTGGCATAGCATGCCCCGCTCCTTATCCCCTATGGGGAAGAGCGGGGCTTCTTGCATTGCACCGACAATATTGAATGGAGGATGACAGCGAATGGGGTTCGATACCGAGCACGATCAGTGGATCAAGGCACATATGAAAAAGAGGACCGGCGAGCGACTCGATGCGCTCAGACGCGGCCACGGCTTCGGCAACCGTCTGTTCGTCGAGCGGATATGGTGGCCGTTGGCGGGACATTTTCACGGGCTGCATCCGGAGTATGAGGTGAGGGATTGGCGAGGGAGACCTTACTATGCGGATTTCATGTGGATTGTTGGCGCATCGCGTTTCATATTCGAGATCATGGACTACGGTACCCATGGCACCGATCGCTCGCAGTATCGCAAGGACTTCAATCGCGGGCTGTACCTTCAGGCGCAAGATTGCACCGTCTCCTACATCCCGCTCGATGAGCTCAAAGAGAATCCCGCATTCGTCCTCTCTATGATGCGAAGCATTCTCTCTTCGCACCTGCTAGTGAACCACGATGCTGCTACACCGTCTGCAAGACCCTATTCCCGGATCGAACGCGACCTCATGCGCGCCGCCATCCGCCGCAATCGCATTATTAGGCCTTATGAGGCAGCTCGGGAGTTGGAGCTGCATAAGAGCACGGTTATTAAATACTGCCGCCTTCTGGTGGACAAAGGGAAGTTCCGCGCTGTGGCACGAGGCGCGTCTCCACGTATTAGTTACTACGAATACATCGGGTCTCTCCAAAGCCCGGATCTGTACTGACCCGTAAGGGCACAGCGCCGAGGCAATCGAGTGCGGTTTTCCGCACTCGTTTCGCCATGCGGCGCCTCATCGGGCAATCGAGGGTTTTCGCACTCGTTTCGACCCGCGGCGCCTCATCCGGCGATCGAGGGCGGTTTTCCGCACTCGTTTCGCCATGCGGCGCCTCATCCAGCGATCGAGGGCGGTTTTCCGCACTCGTTCGGCCACTCAGCGCTGCATCCAACAATCGAGGGCGGTTTTCCGCACTCGTTTCGCCATGCGGCGCCTCATCCGACAATCGAGGGCGGTTTTCCGCACTCATTCCGCCATGCGGCGCCTCATCCGGCAATCGAGGGCGGTTTTCCGCACTCGTTTCGACCCGCGGCGCCTCATCCAGCGATCGAGGGCGGTTTTCCGCACTCGTCTCGACCCGCGACGCCTCATCCGGCAATCGAGGGCGGTTTTCCGCACTCGTTTCGCCCCGCGGCGCCTCATCTGGCAATCGAGGGCGGTTTTCCGCACTCGTTTCGCCCCACAGCGCCTCATCCGGCAATCGAGGGCGGTTTTCCGCACTCATTTCGCCCCACCACGCCTCATCCGGCAATCGAGTGCGGTTTTCCGCACTCGTTCCGCCCCGCGGCGCCTCATCCAGCGATCGAGGGCGGTTTTCCGCACTCGTTCCGCCCCGCGACGCCTCATCCGGCAATCGAGGGCGGTTTTCCGCACTCGTTCCGCCCCTCAGCGCCTCATCCGGCAATCGAGGGCGGTTTTCCGCACTCGTTCCGCCCCTCACCACCGCCGCCACACCGCCACCTACAACAAAGGGCCATGACGCGTCGCTCCAAGCGACGACCGCCACAGCCCTCTCCCCCTCTACTGCCCCTCGACCGGCTGCACCGGCACCCGCCGCGATGCCGCCGCCATCGCGCCGAGCAGCACGATCAGCATTGCCGCCGCGCCCGCGATCATCCACAGCGTGCCGACCGCGCCGTAGTTGTCCATGAACCAGCCCGTCGCCTTCGGCAGCAGCGCGCCGCCCAATCCGCCCGCAGCGACCAGATAGCTCGTCGTCCGCTCCGTCATGCCCGGCAGCTTGCCGTTCACGTACAGCAGCCCGATCGCGAACACGCCCGACCAGAACAAGCCGCTGAGTCCCGTCCAGATCAGCCCGGTCACCTCGTGCCCCGTCATCGCGAGCAGGGCGAGGAAGCCCGTACCGACGGCGGACGAGATCAGCAAGTACCGGAAGTACCCGCTCCACTCGGCCACGCGCCCGGAGAATATTCTCCCCACGACCATCATGCCCCAGAAAATGCTCAGCGCGGAAGCTGCCGCAGCCTCCTCCATGCCCATGCGCTCCTTCAGGATCGACGGCAGATAGTTGCTGAAGCTCATCTCCATCCCCACGTACAGCGCGAAGTACAACATGCCGATCACCAGCACCGGCAGCGACGCTCGCACATAGCGCGCCTTCGGCGGTGCGCCGCTCCCTGCCCTGCCCGCCGCGCGGGCGAGCGGATCGTAGGCCAGCATGTCGTCGACCTTGCCGAATGAGAGCGTCAGCCAGAGCAGCGTCGTAATGCCCGATACCGCCGTCACGACGGGAAAAGCCATCTGCCACACCTGGTTCGCGATCAGCACGCCCGCAATGGCGGGCATGGCGAGCGCGCCGAGGCCGAAGAACGTCTCCAGACGCGTCATCGCCGAAGCCTTGCCCTCAACGACGAATTCGATAATGATGGCGCCGAGCACCGCTTCGGTTAACCCGAAGCCGAAGCCTGCGACCGGAGCGAAGCCGAGCATCCAGCCCCACGGCAGCAGCAGACTGTACGCCGCCTCAGCCGCCGTTAAGGTGCCCAGCGCCACAAGCAGCGTGCTGCGTCTGCCGAGCATCCGAATCATATAAGGCGTCGCCAGGACGCCGAACAAGAATCCGAGGAATTGATTCATAATCCACTGGCCGCCATCGCGGTAATCCAGTCCGTAGTGATCCAGCACGGGCTCCAGCACGGCACCCGCGACGACATGCGCCATGCCGATTACGAGGTAAGAGAGACAGCCTAGCCATATTAATTTCTTCATGAATGCTCCTTCAGTATGCCAACATCCGCTGATTGTGCCGAATCGGATGCGTGATGAACGCGATTTTACCCTAACCATCTTACCATGCGGCACCCATGATTTGTTATAATGATTTCATCAATTTTGTGGAAGCGTGCTGGAGGGGGATGAAGCGTTAATGGTGGATGTCTTTCGCGGCATGCATATCGTCCCCATGGAGATCGCGCATGCCGTCGTATTATGCGAATGGCGCTATGAGGAGCCGTTCGATATCTTCAACTGGCCGGCTTGGGAGGACATGCTGGAGCGCAAGATCGAATTCGGCGATCCCGAGCTGCGCGAGCGGCAATTCGCGTCCATCATCAACAAAGCCGGCGAGTTGCTCGGATTCGCGCAGTTCTTCCCGCTGCTCGGCCTTACGCGGCTCGGCATCGGCATGCGACCCGACCTCTGCGGCCGCGGCGCTGGCGCTTCCTTCATCCGGCTGGTCGCGGAAGAAGCCGCTCGGCGAATGCCGGGCGACGAGATCGACCTTGAGGTACTCACTTGGAATGAGCGCGCGATCCGCGCTTACCAGCGAGCCGGATTCGTAATCGACGATACCTACTGGCGGCCTACGCCTGTCGGGCCCGGCGAATTCTACTGCATGGTCTACCGTCCGCACGACAATAGCAACAGCAACAGTAGCAGCAGCTAGCGCTCGATCCGCCCGTCCGCGATGTCCATGAACAGGATGCCCTTCTCGGACACCGCAGCGGACACGGTTCGGATCCACAGCCGCGAATCCAGATCGGCATAAGGCCGCGACACCGTCGCGCGCGATGCTCCCCGCAGCTGCAGCAGATCCGATAGGAAGTAAGGGCGCCAACTCCAATTCGCGCCGCGGAATTCCGTCTCTCGGACCCATGTGCCGCCGCTGCAATGATAGTTCGAGGACAGCTGCATCCCGTCCACCCGGCACAAGTACACGCGTATGCACGATTCCGGCATGAGGGGCAGGATGCGCTCGATCATCCCGTCATAGCGGTCGGCGAATTCCGGCGACAGCTCGAACGCCGCCCCGAGACTGCCGCGCTCGAATGCGAAGCGGCCGGCATCCATGCTGGCCACGAGCTCATCCCCGAGGCTTCGCCAGTGCGCATCCGATGCGCGCACGATGCGCCGATGATCCTCCAGCCCCTGCTCGACCAAGGAAGAGAACGCATCCGGATGACGATACTCCGCCTCCGCCGGCGCGAACAAATAACCCTGCACATACCTCGCCCCGATCTCGATCGCCCGCAGCAAGTCATCCCGCGTCTCCACGCCCTCAATCAAGAGCGAGGCACCGATCTGCTCGGCCAATGTCGAGAACGAGCGAAGCACGCCCAGGTAACCGCTGTGGCTGGCGCTGCTCTTCATGATATGAATATCGACCTTCAATAGGTCGGGTTGAATCTGGGCGATGCGATCCGCCGAGCTGAACCCGGTGCCGACATCGTCGATCGCGATGCGGCATCCCTTGCTGCGGTAGATCTCGACAATGTCCCGGAACTCGCTCATCGAACCGACGTAAGCGTCCTCCGTGATCTCCAGCACGATCCGGCTGGGATCGATCCGATAATCCTCTAAGTAAGATAAGGTCGGCAGCTCGCCGGTCTGCGCATAGGCCTTCTGAATCCATGAGGGCTTCAAGTTCACGAACAGCATCGGCTGCTGCCCCGCCGTCCGGCTCAGCTTGTCGAACGCTTGCCGCCGAATGTGGCGGTCAATGCGCATCTGGTCTTCCACCGATACCCGGTCATCCGCGAAGAATGGCCCCAGGCTCTGCACGCCTTCCCGGCCCACGCTGCGTCCCAGCACCTCATAGCCTACGATCTGCCGCTTATCCAGCGCCAGGATCGGCTGGAAGTACGGCACGGCATCCTCCATCGACGGCACGGCTGCCGCCGGTCCTCCGGTCTCTTCATATCTTCCCATCCATCGACCCTCATCTTCATGATGTAATATTACCTGACATATTACTATGATTGTACGAGGGCAGAAGTAGAATGTAAAGCGCGTAATCGAGCTGGCTCCGCCTACACCAGCCTAACGATCCGAATCTCCTTGCCATCCACGGAAACTTCTATGACATGATGCTTCGGATGATAGACGACAACCCCGCCGCCGACCTCAATCGATGCCTGCTCACCCAAGCCATAGAACACGTCGTCAGCCAGCGCTTCGAGCACCTCATGCCGCTCCGCCTCGCCCAGCGCCTCCCATTCCTCGGCCGTCATATCGAAGAACGCGTAGCTGTCCGTAATGCCGGCTACCGCTTCCGTTAAGTCCTGCAGAATATCCTTATACTCCCTCGCATGCTTCACGCCCACGTGCATTCCGCCTCTCTGCGCAGTCTTTTTCCCTTGTATATTATAGTACACGGACTGCCAATTCGCTCCACATATCAATCCTACTCTAATATTCTCCACTTTTTTGACGATAAATACTATAATAGTAATGTCGAAAATGTTCTGATTATGCAATTCGGTGACGGTTCGGCATAAGGTATCATGGAACTTACATATTTCGTTATGGGGTGTATTATGGAGAAATCGACCATTATCGGCATTGTACTAGGACTCGTAGCAGTAATCGGAGGGATGTTCCTCAAACACGCACCATTGGCGCAATTGATCAACCCGGCAGCTTACGTCATTATTTTCGTCGGCACGGCCGCGTCCCTGTTCATCGGCTTCCCGATGTCCGAGATCAAGAAGTTCCCTACTTTGTTGAAAATCACATTCATCCAGCAGAAGCTGGTTAACCGCGATGAATTGATTCGCATGTTCATGGAATGGGCGACGATCACGCGCCGCGAGGGCCTGCTTGCGCTCGAGACCAAGGTTGACGAGATCGAGGATCCGTTCCTGCGTAACGGCATGCGGATGATCATCGACGGCAATGACCAAGATTTTGTCCGCGACGTTCTGCTCGAAGAGATCTCCGCGACGGAAGAACGTCACAAGGCCGGCGCATTGATCTTCTCGCAAGCCGGCATGTACGCGCCGACGCTCGGCGTACTCGGTGCCGTAATCGGCCTCATCGCCGCTCTTGCGGATATGAGCGACATGGGCGCGCTGGCGCACGCCATTGCCGCCGCGTTCATCGCAACCCTGCTCGGTATCTTCACGGGCTACGTGCTGTGGCATCCGATCGCCAATAAGCTGAAGCGGCTGTCCAAGGCCGAGTCGCAGATCCGCCTCATGATGGTAGAAGGACTGCTCTCGATTCAATCGGGCGTATCCACGATCGCGATCAGCCAGAAGCTGTCCGTCTTCTTGACGCCTACCGAGCGGAAGGCGATGTCCGAAACGGAGGGAATGGCCGTTGAACAAAAAGCATAAGCACGAAGAACACGAGGAGCACGCAGACGAAACATGGCTGATCCCTTATGCGGATCTGCTGACGCTGCTCCTGGCCTTGTTCATCGTCTTGTACGCGATGAGCTCGGTTGATGCCAAGAAATTCCAGGATATGAGCAAGGCCTTCAGCATCGCGTTCAACTCCGGCACCGGCGTATTGGAGCAGTCCGGCATCGTCACGAACGCGAATCAGATGCATGAGCAGGACAATACCCGCCGCAGCGCGGATGCGGAAGACAGCCTGAATCAGACGCACCAGTCGCAAGAAGCGCAGAAGCAGCAAGAACAGCTCAAGCAGCAGGAGCAACAGCAGTTGGAAGAGCTGAAGCGGAGCTTGGACGAATACATCCAGAACAATGGCCTAACTACGCAGCTCGAAACGAAGCTGAACCAGTCGGAGCTCATGATCACGATCAGCGACAATGCCCTGTTCTCCTCCGGGAGCGCGAGCATCACGGACAACGCCGAGAAGCTCGGCATCGCGATCGGCACGATGCTGAGTAAGTACCCCGGGTACGAGGTTACGGTTCACGGCCATACGGATAATCAGCCGATCAATACGTTCGAGTTCGCCTCGAACTATGAGCTCAGCGCGAAGCGCGCGATCAACTTCATGTCGATCCTGATCGAGAGCGGCAAGCTGGACCCTCGCCTGATCAGCCCTACGGGCTACGGCGAATACCGTCCGATCGCGGAGAACACGACGACTGCGGGCAGGGCCAAGAACCGCCGCGTCGAGGTCTCGATCATTCGTAAGTACGCCGACCCTGCCACAGCCGAGAGCGTAGCCGTCAATGCAGAAGCGCAAGCTGCCACGCAATAGGCTTGCCACATCACAATCAAGCACAAGCAGAAGCCCGTCAATCTATCCCGCAGATAGGTTGACGGGCTTTCTTATAATACGAGTTCATAAGGGCCCGGTTGTCCGCTTCTGCCTCATGAATTACTTCGCGATCACAATTGGACTATTTGAACATTCTCTATACCGTTCTGTAGTTCAGGTCCGTGAACAGCTGTTGCTTCTCGGCATCGGTCAGATCCCGCCATTGCCCTGTCGGCAGCGTTCCGAGCTGGATGTTCATGATCCTCACACGCTGCAGCCGCCGTACGCTGTAGCCGAATGCAGAGCACATCCGCCGAATCTGCCGATTGCGCCCTTCCGTCAGCACGATCCGGAAGGACCTCTCCCTGATGCGCGTCACCTTGCACGGCAGCGTCATGCTGCCTAGGATGTGCACGCCGCTCGCCATGCCTTCCAAGAACTTCGGCGTGACAGGGCGATCCACCGTGACGATATATTCCTTCTCATGCTTGCCCTCGGAGCGCAGCACAGGATTGACGATATCGCCGTCATTCGTCAGCAGGATCAAGCCTTCCGAATCCTTGTCGAGCCGCCCAATGGGAAAGATCCGTTCGTTATGCCCGACATAATCGACGATATTGCCTTTCACATGCCGCTCCGTCGTACTCGTAATGCCTACCGGTTTATTCAACGCGATATACACGTGCTTCGTCTGCTCGCCGATCTGCCGGCCGTCGATGCGCACGTCATCGCCCGCTTCGGCCTGGCTGCCTAGCTCTGCGGTCGCTCCGTTAATGGTGACTCTCCCGCTCTCCACCAGCTTATCCGCTTCTCTGCGGGAACAATAGCCCGTCTCGCTAATGAACTTATTAATACGCATACCTTATCGTTTCACCTCGATATTTCCCGTGCAATAGAAGCAATCGCATCCGACTCCAGAACGGTGACGCTGCTGCCGTGCGCATGCTTGGCCGTGACCCAGGATCCTTCTCGGCAGCCATCCTTCGCCTTCGCATGCGCCAGCCGGCCTGCTGCCGCCTCCGATGCCGCATAACGCATAGCGGCCGCAACCGCTTCGCCCGCGATCGGCTTGTATCGGCGCAGCGGGCCGGCGAAGAGGAAGCTCGCCCGAGCGCTTACCTTCGCGCTCCATTGCTCGCCTCTCCGATACTCCGTGCGCGCGCCTAGCAGCAGCGAGGGCCGCAGGAAGATCGTATGCGGCACCGACAAGGACGACAGCTCCCGCTCCGCTTCGCCCTTCACGCGATTGTAGAAGAAGGACGAGCGCTCGGAAGCGCCCATCGCCGTGACGACCGCCAGCACTTGCGCACCGTGCCTCTCCGCCCATTGCCCGAGCGCCAACGGGTACGTCAGATCGACGCGGCGGAACGCCTCCCGCGTCTTCGCTTGCTTCATCGTCGTGCCGAGCGCGCAGAATACGCGGTCCGCGTTCACGCCTTGCAAGCTCTCCTCAAGCCGATCTAAACCCGCGCCGATCCAGCGCAGCTTATGCGTGCCTGCCGTCCGCAGGAGCGCTTCAGGAACCTCGGAGCGCGCGATGACGGTAACCGATATGCAAGCTTCGTCCGCGAGCAGCTGCGCCACGAGCGCGCTTCCTACCAGGCCGGTCGCCCCTGCAACCAAAGCCGCGTAGGGGATATCCGATTGCTTCGTTGCCATTATACCTGCATCCTTCCCTAATAGCTCGCCTGCTAGTCGACGATCGCCGGCAGCGTGAGCGTCACCTCGGTCCCTTCACCGACGGTGCTGCGGATGTTCATCGTGCCGTGATGGCTCTGAATGATACGTTGGCTCACCATAATGCCGAGCCCTGTCCCGGTATCCTTCCCGGTGAAGAACGGATCGCCGAGCTTCGGGATTATCTCTTCCGGGATGCCAATCCCCTCATCGATAATCGCCACCTCGATGCGATCGGCCTCCGGCCTCTCGACACGGATCAGGATCGTGCCTCCATCCGGCATTGCCTCGATGCCGTTCTTCAAGATGTTGATGAACACCTGCTTCAGCTGGTTCTCTTCGCAAGCCACTTCGCACGGCTCGGCAGTGAATGAAGTCTGGAACATCACGTCGCATAGATGCGCCTGACTGTCGAGCAGCGACAGCACGTCACCGAGCACGAACCGCACGTCCTTGATCTCGAACTTCGTCGCCTGCGGCTTAGCGAGTATCAAGAATTCGCCGACGATCAGATTGATGCGGTCCAGCTCGGACAGCATGAGGTCGCTGTGCCGAACATTGAGCTTCTGTGTCTGCTGCTGCAGCTGCACGAACCCGCGCAGCGTTGTCAGCGGATTGCGGATCTCATGCGCGACGCCGGCGGCCAGCTGGCCGACCGTGTTCAGCTTCTCCGCTTGCCGCAGAAGCTCGTCCATCTTATTCTTGCTCGTCATGTCCCGCGTGATGCTGGCGAAGGCGCGAATGATCCCGTTCTTGTCGCGGATCGGCGATGTCGTCACGCTGACATCCAGCCAAGTCCCGTCCTTGCGGATGCGCACCGTCTCGCGGGCAGGCTTCAGCGTTCCGGCCATCATGGCATCGAACGCTTGCTTCTCCTCCTGCATATACCGCTCCGGGACCAGCCGCAGCCGCTGTCCGACCGCCTCATCCTGCGACCAGCCGAACATGGTCTCGAACGCGTGGTTAACCCGGACGATCGTTCCGTCCAGTTCTTCTATATGTATGGCATCCGGCGTATGGTTAATAATAGATTCCAAGTACTCGTTCATCGAACGATTCTCTTCGAAGGCGCCCTTCAGCTTGTTCGTATAGACATCCAAATTTTTAGCCATTGCATTGATTCGCTCTGCCAGCTGCCCCAGCTCGTCCTTGTGCTTCACCTCAAGCGGCGTATCGAACACGCCTGCCGCGACCTCGTTGACCTTGCCTAGGATGGAACGAACAGGACGGATCAGGACGCCGGACAACCAATAGCTCGTCAAGATGACGAATATCAGCACTGTCGCATAGATAACAACATGGTTCAATCGATTCTTGCGGAGCTCGGCATGCAGGTAGTCGAGATTCGTGACGGTACGAACAACGTACCGATCTGCATCGCCATACGTCTTGTAGCTGACCGACAGTCTTCGTTCTCCCAACCGGTGATCGCGATACGTGATTCGATCCTGCTCGATCGCCTTATCCACCGCTTCCTCAAGCGAACCTTCCTCATAACGGTACTCGCCGAATTGGACTTGTCCGTCCTTGATGACGGTCATCTCCACAATTTCCGGATGCAGGCCGGTAATGTCACGAATAATAGCCTGCGGGCCTCCCCGCTCCAGCAAGCTGATCTCTTGCTCGACATCGATGCCGACCGCAAGCATATAATCCCGGTCAGGCAACTGCAGGTAGCCCCAGAGCCTTCTCCCCTGATCCGCCTCCAGCTTGTCGTTCGGCCAGTCGGATAAGTAGAAGGAACCCTCAGCACTTTTGCTGCCGTTGCCGTTCATCTCCAAGTGGAGCATCAATCCCTTGGGTACGACGCTCAAGTCAACGGGCTTCCCCCGCAGGTCTATCGAGCTCGACTCTTCGATCGTCCACTGGGAGCCGTCGAATCTGATCATCGATACATGGGCCAGACTCATCTGCTCCGCCGTTCTTGCTAACGCGGCATCCGTGATCTCGCCCCGATTCTTGGGGATCATGCTGGCTGACAGGTAGCTTGCATAGCGCAGCTTCTCGATGATCTCGACCTCATAAGCCAAGCGGATACGATCGTATTGATCGACGGCATTGGCGACTTGATTCGAGAACCGTTCCATATCTCTCTCAGACTCGGCACGAAGGTTGACCCGTGTGGAGTAATCATTCAGAATGACAGTAAGTGACAAGAATAGGAATACGATAGTCGAGATGGTCAGCGTCAATTTGTACTTTACCGACAAACATTGACACATCCTTTACGATATAAGGTCCATATAGGCGATCATATCACAAAAGAAGGAAATTGGAAGTCATTCCATGGCCTCATCTCTGTCGGTCGTTGACTATGCATGCCGCGAAATAGCGAACCACTTTTCTGTGGATAACATATTTGTTATCCTCAACCCCCTGTATATAATGTGTATAAATCTGTGTACAACTTATTATTTATCCACATATCTATACACAACCTGTTAACAACGAATGCTTGTTCGTGGCATAATTCGTGATTTATCGACAGGATATGGTGTCGATTCATGGTGATTGAGGAGGAAGTCTGTGTGCACAACGAGGATGATAGGAAGTTCATGATAGAAGCAATCGCCGAAGCGAAAAAAGCCGAAGCGATACGCGAGGTGCCGATCGGTGCCGTTATTGTCAGAGAGGGCGTAATCATCGGAAGAGGGCATAATCTGCGGGAAACCACAGGGGATCCGACCGCGCATGCCGAGATGATCGCGATTCGGGAAGCAAGCGAGCGCCTGCAGGCGTGGCGGCTGCTCAATTGCACGTTGTACGTAACATTGGAGCCTTGCCCGATGTGCGCAGGGGCGATCGTGCAATCGCGTATCGAGAGGGTCGTATACGGTACCGGGGATCCCAAGGCAGGCTGCGCCGGCACGTTAATGAACCTGCTCCAGGAGAACAGGTTCAATCATATGGCAGAAGTTGTGCCGAATGTGCTCCAAGAGGAGAGCGCCCGGCTGTTGACGGATTTCTTCAGGAGGCTGCGCAAGAAGCTGTGAATATAGCAGCCAGGCGCTATGTCGAATAGGGCTTGCGGAGAGCCGCAATGCCGCCGATTTCATTCTTCTGAAGCTGCTGAAGGACTACAATTAACTGATCTGCTTCCTCGCTTAGGGCTAGGACATCCGGATCGGTCAAGCTGCCTTTGGCCTCCGCCATCTCATGAAGGCGTGTGCGGAGGTGTTGCAGCTGTAGCAGAAGAGATACCTTTTCCATGGCCGCTCCATTTGCCTCCAGTTTAGGGGTAGGTTTCCTACCATTATACACATCGGTTGTCACAGATTTTGTAAAAATCTGTCGATGAATCCGTAATTTTTTCACATTTGTTTCGACATTTTCTACACACCCCCTACTAAGGACCTATTCGCGTGCTTCCTCGAATAAATAAATGTTACGGAATCGGTCGAAAGGTGGTATACTACCAGCAAAATCGACATGATGAGGAGCACGACAGATGAACGCAGACACGAATATAGTAGCTCAGTTGCTCGCAATGGATTTAAGACGCAAGAACGGACTTCTCTTCAAGGCGCTGTCCGCAACCACGCTGCTCGCGCTGGTAGGCATTCTTGCCTTGAGCGGTACGGCTCAAGCAGCTAACAGCAGCCAATCCACCTATCTCGCAGTGTTTCTGATGGTTGCGCAGCTTATCGTAGTCGGCGTGCTTCATTATACCAATAAACTGACGCGCATCATCCCATACATCGGCATTATCGGCAGCTTCATCACCAGTATGATCCTTGCCGTGCAGGACCCCAACATCACCTATACTCTGTCGGCTTACTATATTATGATCATGGCTACTATCTATATGACTACGCTGCTCTATATCATCGGAGCGATTCTTGGCCTGTTCCTGAACATCTTTACGCTCTTCCTGCAAGATATCGATGCCGCGCAGCAAGAGCTCGCATCCACATTCATAATCTACTATGTCCTCATAGCGGCGATTATCTTCTTCGTCGTCCGCAGCTCCGGCTACCTCATGAACGAAATTCGCAAGCAAGGCGAACAGACAATGGCCGCCATGCAAGCTCAACAAACCCAGCAGCAGCTCGTGCTGTCAACCGTTAACGAAATGTCGGAGCATCTCTCCGCCGTATCGAAGGCCGGTGACGACAATAATGCCATGTTCGATCATATGAATACCGCATTCCGCGACATTGCGGCAGGCGCCAGCGGACAGGCAGAATCGACCGCCGAGATCGCGGAAGCCGTTCAGAAGACGGCGCAGCTGATCGATACGATGCTGAATACGCTCGAAAGCCTTCAGACGAAGGCGGATACGGCCAGCCAGCAAGCGCATGGCGGCCGAGAGAAGATCGATGCCCTGCATGACACGATCACGGAATTCAGAGGCAGTATCGGCCGGATGGCCGAGGACATCCAATCGCTGAACAATATGATTCAGACCGCGGCGCAATTCAGCAACTCCATCCAAGAGATCGCCACGCAGACGAATCTGCTCTCCCTCAATGCCAGCATCGAGGCGGCGCGCGCAGGCGAGAGCGGCAGAGGCTTCGCCGTCGTAGCCGGCGAGATTCGCAAGCTCGCCGAGACATCCGGCGCATCGGCGACCGAGATTTCGCGGAACCTGCAGCTGCTAGAGGCGCAAGCCGGCACCAGCGCGAAGCAGATGGAACGAATCGCCGTTCAGATGGCAGCCAGCGTGAACTTGACATCGGAGACGCGCGCGGCATTCGTCGATATCGCGGAATCCGTCGACGTCGTGAACAGCAGCATGGTCGGGTACGGCGACCTCGCCAATTCGGTTCTATCATCTGCTAAGGCAATCGAAGGCGAGACGCAGAACTTCGCAGCCGTCACGGAGCAGTCCACTGCGACTCTGCAAGAGCTGTCCGCTACTGTCGAGACGCTTCTCAACCGCAACATCGAGACGGTCAACCGAATCAAGCAAGCCGATCAGACCGTACAACAGCTTATTAAATAACAGCATTCGACTGCTGAAGATTGTTTGCATTTGTCGATTGCCAAAAAATGCATACGCGGGTATACTGATTATACTGCTTACAAAGTTCGGCCTAATTGCATAGAGACACGAATCGACAATGGCAAACTTGCCGAAAGGCAAGGACGCAAAGCCAAGGGTCTACGGCTCATCCAATAGAGCTATGATTGCCTGGTTACCGAAATCGGATACGATCCGTCATTACGGTAAGCCATCCCATTGTCAGGGATGGCTTTTTGTCGACTAATCGAGCATTTTACATGGGAAGGGGAATGAATGATGGCAATGACAGATCCGCTTAAGAAGGATGTGTACTACTACGGCTCTAAGGAAGGCTACGACATATCGGTTATGACCGACTGCAAAGCCGTAGTAGAGAAGAAAGGCTACGTCGCCACTGGCACGCTGACTTATGCGGCTGGCGAGATCATCGAGATAGAATTCCCGCAGTTCGACACCTTCAAGCTTGGCGAGGCCGTGCGCGTCATGGTATACAGCAAGGGCGGCATATACGTGTTTGAGACAACCGTCATCGCCAAAGCCCAAGGAGCCCTTATTATTATCAACCCGCCGGAGAACCGCAAGCGGTTCATGGACAAGCGGCAGCACCCACGGGTCGATGCGCGCACGAACGGCAAGATGCTCAGCATGTTCGAGACTGCCCGCAAGACAGAGCGCCGATTCGATGAGCCAATCCCCTTCCGGATGGAGAACATCAGCATGGCTGGCGCAGGCTTCGTCACGGAGATCGAGCTGCCGCTGGCGGCGCAGACGGAGCTGGCGATCGAGGTCGACCTCGGCTTCAATTTCCATTGCCGGATGGAGATCGTACATAAGAAGCGGATCGATGTCGGTCTGCAGTTCGGGACCCGGATCGTCCATATGTCAGACGACCACGCCAGCAAGCTCCGCGCCTTCATCCTGAAGAGCCAGATCGAGACGTACTACAAGGAGAAGGCGGACAAGGTGCAAGAGGCGCTTCGGAATGCGCATGTTAAGAAGACTGCTCCAGCCCTGCCCGATACGAACGGCGGTGCCGTACGCACGGATGATCTGGTCGGCAAGGAAGACTCGCAAGGGAAGTTCTTCATCACCGAGTAGACGGAATCGGACGACAATAGGGCTGTCTGCTGCAGAGCGGTTACTCTGCTGCGGACAGCCCTAACTTAATCGCGATGCTCCATATGCTCTTGTATATATGGTGGCGGCCCCGAGACGACTCGAACGTCCGACCTGCGGTTTAGGAAACCGTCGCTCTATCCACTGAGCTACGGGGCCACAGCGATAATCATTATACCACAACCTTAGTCCAGAACACCAACAAAAACAACGATGAGTAAAGGAAGAATTTTACACAATATTCATGTTGATTCACGAACTCACGTTCTCTTATAATAAATCTGAGGTGAACGATGTGAACATGGATATCGGGCTCAAGACACGCCCTACCCTTTACGCCGATCAGATCGTACGAATCGAGTCACGGATCCGCAGCTCTTGCAGCGAGAAGCGGCTCGTCATGCTCCGGATGTTCGACCGCTACGAGGAATTGCGCGTCATCGGCGTCGTCGAACGGATCGATTCCTTCAAGCGCCGCTTCCAAGTTAACGGCGATTGGTTCCGAATCGATGACGTCATGGAAGCCGAGTGAATATGCCAGGCTTAGGCAGCCCTTTTCACCGTTATTTTCAGGCTGCGGGCATCTTTACAATTAACCTCTCCATATGCTATTATCATTCTGCTTCAACAGAATTAGCCTTTCGAGACGTGGCTCAGCTTGGTAGAGCGCTTGCTTCGGGAGCAAGAGGTCGCAGGTTCAAATCCTGTCGTCTCGACCATACATAACCTTCGAATTGCGAGATGTCTCTCGCAATTTTTTTATTTTCGCCCCCAATAGAAATACAACAAGATTCGCGTTAATTTGCTATAATGAATAATAGAATTGACTAGGAAACATAATTTTTGTATGATAGACGCGTTGAACACGCGTTCACACAAGGAGTGCTGTCCGTTGAGAAAAGTCGAAGTGAACAGCGTAGAGATCGCAAGATTGGCCGGCGTATCCCGCAGCACGGTCAGCCGGGTCATTAACAACTACACCAATGTCCCGCCTGAGACCCGCGAGAAGGTCATGAAGGTCATTGAACAATATAATTACTACCCTAATATGTCCGCACAAGTGCTCGCAGGCAAGAAGACGCGCACGATCGGGCTATTCCTCGTCGATGCCGGCCATGTCTCGAACGACATCCTGACGAACATGCTGATCTCGAGCGTTATTGAGAACGCTTCGGCATGCGGCTATTACGTTCTCACGCATATTATCCGCCGTACGGACGACTTCGAGGCCGTCAAGAGCGTGAAGGAGATTTTCCACCAGCGCCGAATTGACGGCGGCATCTTCATCGGGGCGAAGAACGATGAGCCGATGATCGAAGAGCTGATCACCAAGGGCTTCATGGTCGCGATCGTCGACCAGGAGCTTCCCGGACACTGCGAACCGAACCGGATCATCGCGAACTTCGATAACAATGCCGGCATGGAGCAAGCCGTCGATCACCTCGCTTCGCTTGGCCATACCGCCATCGGCATCATTAACGGCAACATGCAGCGCCATTCCGGTCCGACAAAGTTCGAGGGCTTCATTAAGGCGATGGAGAAGCGCAAGCTGCCGATCGAACCGCAATGGATTCTCGAAGGCGATTTCCACGAGGGAGCCGGATATACGGCGATTCAGACGCTGCTGGCTAGCGGCACGCCTCTGCCGACGGCGATCGTCGCGGCCAATGACAGCGTCGCATTCGGCGCGATGCGCGCGTTCAAGGAGCACGGCGTATCGATCCCATCGGAAGTCTCGATCATCGGCTTCGACGACCATGCGCTGAGCAGCATGCATCAGCCGGCATTGACGACCGTTAAGGTCGACTTCAAAGCGATGATGAAGCATCTGACAGGCGCGCTGATTAAGAAAATCGAGCATGGCGCCGGAGACTTCGAGCCGTTCACCGTACCATCGACTCTTATTATTCGGGATTCTTGCCAATCCCGATAATATTCTTTTTTTACGGCACAATAAACACGTGTTCAACCCAAATTTACTATATAAGAGGAGTGTCACTATCATGGCTAATCCTGTATTGGGCAACAACATCGTAACGCAGATCGGCATTCTCGTGCATGACATTGAAGCAACCAGCCAGGCTTGGGCCGACTTCTTCGGCATCGATAAGCCGCAAGCTATCATCACGGACACGGTCGATATTGCGCAGACCGAGCTGCGTGGCGGTTCCACCGAAGCGAGAGCGAAGCTGGCATTCATCAATGCCGGGCAGTTGCAGATCGAACTGATCGAACCTGATCAGAACCCGAGCACCTGGCGCGAGCACCTCGACGAGCACGGCGAAGGTCCGCATCACATCGCCTTCGTCATCGACGGCATGAAGGAGAAGATCATGACGCTGCAAGGCAAGGGCATGCCGCTCATTCAGAAGGGCGAGTATACGGGCGGACGCTACGCCTACATCGATTCTTTCCCTCAGCTGAAGGTATTGATCGAGCTGCTCGAGAACGATAAGAAATAGAAGCTATGACAGAGGACGTGACCGGCATGGAGAAGATCGAGAATAATAACCTGATTAAGATCGGTATTGTCGTGAACGATATCGAAGCGGCTGCGAAGAAATATGCGGAGCTCTTCGGGATTCCGGTACCTCCCTTCAGCATTCCGGATCCGAATGACGAAGTGACGCATACCGAGCAGAACTACACCTGGTACCGCGGCGAGCACGTACCGGCCAGAACGAAGTTCGCGAACCTGCAGATGGGTCCGGTGACGGTAGAGCTCCTCGAGCCCTACGACGAGGCTAGCCCGTGGAATGAATTCAAGCAGAAGCATGGGCAAGGCGTCCATTTCATCACGTTCACGATCAACGGCTTCGAGCAGCATATCGACTTCCTGGAATCCAAAGGACTGCCGCTCACGCATAAGGGCGAGTACGGCTCCGGCCGTTACAGCTACTTCGATTCCGAGAACGTGCTCGGCGTCGTCCTCGGCCTGCAAGAGCTAGGCAAGAAGCAAGATTAAGCTGGCGCATCCCCGCGCTCACGGAGGCGTATAACCGATGAATATCCTAATTACCGGAGCCAACCGCGGCTTGGGCTTCGAGCTTGCCTCGGAAGCGCTGCGGCGCGGCCACCGCGTCTTCGCTGCTGCCCGCACGCCGCAGCCGGGCGATAAGCTGGACACGCTGCGGCAGCAATACCCCGACTTGCTGTCCGTCCATGCCATGGATGTCGTGAACGAGGAGCAGGTTGGCGGCGTTGCGGCCGCATTGAGCGCCCAAGGCATCCAGCTGCACGGCGTGATCAACAATGCCGGCATTCTGCTCGGCCGCGAGAATCCGCTGGAGCAGCTCAACATGGATGACGTGCGTCGGACGCTCGAGATCAACTTGTACGGGCCGATCATCGTCGTGAAGCATATGCTGCCGCTCCTGCCGACCGACGGCAGCTACGGTGCGATTCTGAATATCTCCTCGGAGGCAGGCAGCCTGACGAACGCCTATGCCGGCGACTATCCTTACGCGATCTCCAAGACGGCGCTTAACATGTTCTCCGAGCAATTGAAGCGTTATGTCGAGAAGCGCAATATTCGCGTATTAAGCGTTCATCCCGGCTGGATCAAGACGGACATGGGCGGCGACAAGGCACCCGGCGATCCGCGCAGCAGCGCTGCAGGCATTCTGGATCTGGCCGAAGGCGCGGAGCTCGCGAAGAGCCCGTTCGCATTCGTGGACTTCATGGGCAAGCCGATGGCGATCTAACATTCGAGACGCTGCCGATCGCGCAAGCATATATAGCACGAAGCCCCGGCGATTGGCCGGGGCTTCGTGCTATTAGTTCTTATTCTTCCATTACATAGCAGGCGCCATGAAAGCATTCATGAGCTCCTCGATCGTCATCGTATCCTCAGGGATCTCGACTTCGAACTTCACGTCCTTATTGATGTTGCTGTATTGCGAAGTGAATGTCAGGCCTACCTTCGCTGTCTGGCCGTTATCCGTTACGTCCAGGTTCAGCTTCGCCTCTTGATACACCGGCAGATCGCCCTCGATGGCTGTCGTCAAGCTCAGCTCATTCACCTTCACGGCTTCCTTGAACTCGTCGAGTCCTGCACGCAGTTCTCCGCGATCGCCCTCGGCCAACTCCTTCTTCGCCTCTTCCAGGTCATCCTTCGTGAGCTGCATCGTATCCAGATAATCCGGATTGGCGATCATCAGGTCAATCACTTCCGGAGCAACCTTATCGATGAGCGTCATCACCATCGGCTCGAAAGTCTCTTGCGTGACGAAGAACTTCACGATCTGGTCCGGCTTCACGTCAGCCGGCAAGCTCGTCAGGTCTTCCTTCTTCACTTCCGCAAAGTAGTCCTTCTCCTCGAAATGCTTGAACAAGATGTTCGTCATCTCTTCAATCATCTTGCGCTGCTTGTTCATATCGAGCTCAGGCACTTCGACGCCCTGCTCTTCCGCCAGCTGCTTCATGTCGATCTCGATGAACTTGCCGGAAGCCTCGCCCAGCGGCAGCATCGGGATATCGGGGATCTTCACCCACATCTTGTCTTGCGTAATGACCATCGGGATATGAAGGTTGAACGCCATATCGCCCTTGAGCGCAAGGTCCAGCTTCATCTCCATCTTCATCG
>JAEZCJ010000114.1 GCA_023433615.1 Bacillota bacterium
AGTTGTTGAACGTTTTCCTTTGGTGTCGTTAGCCATTCGGCATTCACTGACTCGTACCTCCTCAAGAAACTTGAACAAAGCAGGGCTCCTTCCCTCCCGCAGGTTGTGTTGTCCTGCGTTCCTCGGGTACTATGAGCCCCTCGGACTCCCTTCCTGCAGACGTCTCATTTCACCGGTTCGCTTATAGAGCGTCTATTTACAGCCTCAAAAAAAACTGTGCAGGGGAGGGTCTCCCCAGTTCACTGCATCTTCTTTCATACCATGCCGCTCCCTCTACGCCGGAGGATTCGTCGCTGTCGCTCCAAGTTCTAAACAGCTTCCTTGGCCTTCATCCAGTTGTGCGAGATTCGGCTTCCTCTTTGCCCTCTTGCGAGGCCTTTTTGACGACGCGGCAAGATTCACTTCATGTTACGGCCTGACATGCCTCCCGCGACCGGACTTTCGCCGGCTAGAAGATGCGTGCTTAGCTGGGCACGCCACAACAAAAAACGACTCTCGCGAGTCGTCTGTCGATATGTATGGCGGAGAGGGTGGGATTCGAACCCACGCACGCTGTGACACGCCTAGCTGATTTCGAGTCAGCCCCCTTGGGCCTCTTGGGTACCTCTCCGTATGGATGTCGCCGGACCGTTATGCTGCTCGCTCAGGTCGACGTATTTTTCAAGCAAGACTCATTCTATCACACACACTTGTCCGATGCAACATGCAAAAGCGTCCAAACGCTCCGTAAGGAAAAGTCGGAATATTCCCGCTACTGTTCGGACGTTTCTCCCCCTTCTGACGCGCTTCGCAGCACCTTCTTCATGTTCTTCTCGAACTTCGCGCGAGGAACGAGCACGCTGTGCTTGCAGCCCACGCACTTGATCCGAATGTCCATCCCCATGCGAATGACTTCCATCTCGTTCGCCCCACATGGATGAGGCTTCTTCATGAGCACGACATCCCCCAGCTCGAACTGTTTGCGCTCCATCCTATATCCCTCCCCGTTCTCCTCGATAATACGTAACCTTTCTTGGATTGGGAATCTCGATTCCCTGCGCGTCGAGCGCCTTCTTAATCTCAGCGTTCAGCTTGCGCGATACTGCGGCTTGCGCGTTCGGCCTGCATTCGGCGATGATGCGGAGCGTGACCTCGGACGGGCTAAGCGCTTGAACGCCGAGCACCTCCGCCGGTTTGGCAAGGTTCTCCTCGGTGACCAGCGATACGGTCTCCCTGATCGCTGCGATCGCGCGGTCGATATCTGCTTCATAAGCAATCGCCACATCCACAATGGCCAGCGAGTTCCGCAAGGAATAGTTCGTCACCTCGTTAATCAGGCCGTTCGGGATGATGTAGACTTCCCCTGTCCAGCTCGAGAGGCACGTCGCTCTCAGGCCGATCATCTCTACCGTTCCCTTATAGTTGCCCGTCTGAATGACGTCCCCTACCGCGAACTGATCCTCCAGTATGATGAAGAACCCTGTGATGACATCCTTCACCAGACTCTGCGCTCCGAACCCGATTGCGAGACCTACTACGCCTGCTCCCGCAAGCAGCGGTCCTAAATTGATATTGAACTCTGAGAGTGCCAGCAGCATCACGATAAAATAGACGACATACGAAGCAACGTTCTTCAGCAGCTTACCGATCGTCTGCACGCGCCGCTGCTCGACATGCAACCGAGTCGGATTCCGATTCAAGATCATGTAGGTCACGGCCTTATGTATGACCCAGATCGCGATGCGGCCAATCAACAAGATCAGCAATACGCGAATCGTCGCGATGCCGGCAGCGATCCACATCGCGTCATCTGTCAGCCAGTTCCTCACCTTATCGACGGAATGCTCCCATTCGTTCCCGATCATGAGCATGCGTCATCCACCGCCTTCAATCGCTAGTATAGCCTATTTATTCTATTCCGCTAACGCGATGGACTCATATCCGGCTTCCGTTAGCTTGAACAAGCCTCTTATTTCTACATTCTCCTGAATGATGACGCGACTGACTTCCCCCACATCCGCATCCGCAAAATCGATCGACAACGCGCAACCTGCCGTAATCTCCTTCGGCGTAGGCCGTATATCGATCTCAATGTCCGCATACTCTAGCAGCATCTCGGCACGTAGTGCCTGCTGCGTCGAATCAAATGCAATCAGCACGCTGCCGCCCCTTTTCGCAATCGCACATTTTGCGCTTATGCATAGTATAAATTCCCACCCTCGTCCATATACTAATAGGGATCAACTGTGATTGCGAGGCAGTGCTACGAAGCTTACTCGCGTCGAATGTTGAACGCTGACGCGGTACTTCCGGTACTCATGTAGGTTCTGCCTACACTCCGTTCCTCAGTACCTTCCATCGTCCAACCTTCTCGGCGCTGACAGTTGATCATATTGAATACGCAGTTTATTCATTTTGTGCATCACCTTATTCAAGCATGGCGGAGGGGATTCTATGAGAATCGCGAATCGTAATGAAATGCCGCTGAAGATTTCGTATATGGAATCGAATGTCGGCATCCTGCTGACGGAACGATTGACAAGCTATCTCAACGCGCAAGCGCAGGACCGCCGCGTCGTGATCGTATGCGTAGGGACCGATCGTTCCACCGGCGATTCGCTTGGTCCGCTGGTCGGAACGCATCTGCATAAGTTCCGCAGCACGCACTTCGATCTATTCGGCACGTTAGAGAACCCCGTGCATGCGATGAATCTGGAGGAGACGCTGCTTGAGATCGACCGTACCATCCACCGTCCCTTTATTATCGGAATCGACGCCTGTCTCGGTCAAGTCGCCAGCGTCGGTTGCATTCAAGTCGGAGACGGACCTGTCCGTCCAGGCGCCGGCGTGAACAAGGAGCTTCCACCTGTAGGCGATATCCATATCACGGGCATCGTCAACGTCGGCGGGTTCATGGAATATTTCGTGCTGCAGAATACGCGCCTCCACCTCGTCATGCGTATGGCGGATATTATCGCACAGAGCCTCTTCTTATCGATCGCTTCTTCCGCCCGGGCAACAGCCGCTACGCTTGCACGGCCTGACTGATCGCTTTACGCTCTTCTTCGGACAACGAATACGTCGAGCTCCCCTTCTCAAGCGGCTTGGCATATACATACGTCTCTTCACGATTATGAATGCCGCTGATGACGACACCATCCTGCCGGTCATTCACGACCGCGACAGAGAAGCTCAGATCGTTCCCTTGGCCTTGGAAGGCGTTATACCGCACTACGCCTACCTTACCCTTAGCGAGGCTCACAGCTTCGCTTAGACGGGCCATTTCGGCCGTCCCAGCCGTCGCCTCCTGCTCACGCTCGCTCATCCGGCGCTGCAGGTCCCCGATCACTTGCTCCAGGTTCTCGACACCTTGTCCGTTCATCATCGCATCGTACCGTTTCCTCAACTTCTTCAATCGACTGCCAAGACTCATGTTCCATATCATCATCAATATCAGCAATAAACCTAACAAGACGACCGCAAGCCCGATCGGCTCGGTGCTGAACGTATCCACGCTGATCTCCCCCATGTCCGCTTCACGAATGGATGCTAAGCATCATTCGTAATGCTTCTTTATCTCTCTAACCGCCTCGACCAAGGCATCGACGTCCGATTCCTTCGTATTCCAGCCTACGCTTGCACGTACAGCGCCTGTCATTGTCGTCCCCGCGCAGGCATGCGCAAGCGGCGTACAATGGAATCCGGACCGCACGGCAATGCCGTAATGCTGGTCTAGGATGAACGCGGTCTCCGAGGGGTCGGCAGACCCCACGATGAATGAGACGATGCCGGTCCTCG
The DNA here is from genome assembly GCA_023433615.1 of Bacillota bacterium. GTDB lineage: Bacteria > Bacillota > Bacilli > Paenibacillales > Paenibacillaceae > Paenibacillus_I. The sequence continues at coordinate 3,778 of JAEZCJ010000114.1, forward strand.
GAGCCCCCAGCCGCGGTCCTAACAACCGTATTCCTTCTATTGATAATAACCCATCCATTAGGCGCTGCGACAGCGTCCATTCTTTATTATGGATCTTTTCGACCGTCTCATGCAGGACGTAGCGCACCCCGGCTGCCAAGCCCGCGAGTCCCTGCGTGTTCAGCGTACCGGACTCATAGCGATCCGGTCTGACATTCGGCTGTTCGATCGCTTCGGATTGGCTGCCTGTTCCGCCATGCAAGAGCGGCTCCAACTCCACATCCGGATGGATGTACAGCCCCCCTGTCCCTTGTGGTCCTAGCAGCCCCTTATGTCCTGGGAAAGCAAGCAGATCGATTCCCATTGCTTCCGCATCAATCGGCAGTATACCCGCACTCTGTGCGGCGTCCACCAAGAGACGAACCCCTCTTCGTCTGGTGATCTCCCCAATCGCCTCAACAGGCAGGATGGATCCCAACAGATTAGAGCTATGGTTTACAACGACCAGCCTCGTATTCGGGCGCAGGGCCGCTTCCACCTGTGAAGGCTCAATTCCGCCTTCCTCATCCGCTTCGATGTATGTTACGTCGATGCCGAGCGTCCGCTTCAAGTATTCCAACGGTCGACGCACCGAATTATGCTCAACGGCCGTTGCGATCGCATGATCCCCTGCACGCAGCAACCCCTTGATGGCTAAGTTCAATGCACCGGTCGTGTTGAACGCGAATGCGATATCATTCGGATTCCCAACCCGCAGCAGCTTAGCAACCTGCTTACGTGCCTCGAACACCGTCCGACTGGCTTGTACCGCCATTCGATGGCTGCCCCTGCCGGGATTCGCCCCATCATGCATCATGGCTTCGTGAACGGCATCAATGACTGCTTGCGGTTTCGGCCATGAGGTTGCGGCATGATCGAGATAGACCACCTGCTCTGCATGATCCTTCATCGTGTCCTCCTTGTGCTTGCTTGTGTTCGCGCAATTGTTCTAGGCATAACAATGGCATACCTTAGTTTAATCTCTCCTCAGAAAGAAAACAACGTAGGTATGCCACTGATTGCGTCTGCCGTGTTCTATGAATGAGACGTTGATTGAATTAGGCCAATTGCTCCAACAATTCTAGCAGCCTCTCTAAGTCTTGCTTGTTGTAATACAGCAGCTCTATTCTTCCCTTGTCCTTCTGCTGCTTGATCTTCACGGTCGTTTTGAATCGTTCGCGCAATGATTCCTCCAGCTGCTCTATGAATGGGTCCCGTTTTTTCGACTTGGCAGTCTGCGGCTGATCCTGCTTCTCGCCGCCGCGTTCCAGCTTTTGAATCGTCTCCTCAAGTTCCCTGACGCTCCACTCGTTCTCGATACTCATTCTTGCAAGCTCGCGTTTCTTCGCATCTTCCTTCAACCCCGCAAGCGCCCTAGCATGTCCCATCGATAATGTTCCACGTGAAACATTATCCTTGATTTCTGCTGGCAATGCGAGCAAACGCAGGAAGTTCGCGATATGCGAACGCGACTTGCCTACCTTGAGCGACAGTTCCTCTTGCGTAAGATTGAACTTATCCATTATGGATTGATAAGCGATAGCAAGCTCGATCGCATTCAGATCTTCGCGCTGCAGGTTCTCGATTAAGGCAATCTCCATCGCTTGCTGGTCGGAGAAGCTTCTAACGACCGCAGGAATCGTCGCATTGCCGAGCAGCTGCGAAGCACGGAAGCGCCTCTCACCCGCAATTATCTCATAGCCCTTCACGACGCTGCGGACGATGATCGGTTGAATCACGCCATGCTGCTTAATCGATTCCGCAAGATCCTTAATCGCGTCTTCGTCAAAGGTTTTGCGCGGCTGATAAGGATTCGGCCGCAGTTGAGATAACGTAATTTCGATGACCTTATCGTCTTCGTTCACGGATAAGGAAGGAATCAATGCATCCAGCCCTCTACCTAGCCGCTTGCTCATACGTAATCACTTCCTTCGCCAATTCAAGATAAACCTCCGCACCCTTGGATCGCGGATCATA
>JAEZCJ010000125.1 GCA_023433615.1 Bacillota bacterium
AATTTTTCTACAACCGCAAGCGGATCCACGGCTCACTTGGATACCTAACGCCGGCCCGGTTCGCTGCGAAGTTTGATAAGAGAAAAACGGCATAAGTGGTGTCCACTTTCTTGACAGAGGTCCAAAGGTGCTCTTAATCTGCCCAAATGCAGCCACTGAAGGTGTATGTATGCATTTCCTACCACTAAATCTGGCAATATCTCACGACACGACCCATCTGCCCATTTTTTGCGGTACTATTTTACGTTAATCACCTCATGTACCCATTTATCCGTAAAATAGTTGTACAATATGCACTTCCCCTCAATTCACCGCCATCCTGCGAGCCCCGGAACGCGCCAAATATGCGCGTAGTCCTGGACGATCCTCACAATAACTGCTCTATATTCCGCGCGCCGTGAACTCTCCGATCGCCTCGGCCAGCCGATCCATGCCGACGGCCATCTGCTCGCCGGTCGTGTAAGTGAAATTCAGCCGCGCCGTGTTGCGTTTCGGCTCGCCAGCGTAGAATGCCGAGCCCGGCACGAATGCCACGCCCTTCTGCACGGCAACCTTGAGCAGCGCCTCCGCGTCCAGACCTTCCGGCAACTCCAGCCAGAGGAACATGCCGCCCTTCGGCTCGATCCAGGACAGCCCTTGCGGCATCCGCGCCGCGAGCAGTTCTTGCATCTGACGCATGCGGGCGCCGTAATTCTCCGCGATCACGCGAATGTGCTCATCCAGCGGGAAATGCCGCAGCAGCTGATCCAACGTCTGTTGATCCAATGTGCTGGAATGGATATCCGCCGCCTGCTTCACCTTAGCCATATTCTGAATCACGGTCCGATCGCCCATCGCCCAGCCGGTTCGCAGCGCTGGCGCGACCGTCTTCGAGAACGTGCTCGTGTAGAGCACATGGCCGCCGTCCGCGCGATCGTCAAGCGAGAAGATCGTCCGATAATCCGCCTCGCGATCGAACTTAATGTCCCCATATGGATCATCCTCGATGATCGGGATGCCGTACTTGCGGCATAGCGCAAGCAAACCTTTTCGGCGCTCCAGGCTCCAGACGCGCCCTGTCGGATTGCCGAACGTGGGCACCACGTAGACCAGCTTCGGCTTCTTCTCCTTCATAATGCGCTCTGCATCCTCCAGCAGCATGCCTTCCGCATCGCTCTCCGCAGCCGCTACATCCAGTCCGTTCAAGCCGAACACTTGCAAGCCGGCTAGATACGTCGGATTCTCGACGAGCACCGTATCGCCAGGCTCGGTCAGCACGCGCACAGCCAGATCAATCGCCTGCTGAGAGCCGGTCGTCAGCAGCATCTGTTCCGGCACGACCTGCATGCCCTTATCTGCCATCCGCCCGCACAATTGCTCGCGAAGCGGCATATAGCCTTCCGTCACGCCATACTGCAGCGAGCCGCTACCAACCTGCAGTACGCGGCTTGCAGCCTCGCGCATCGCGTCGATCGGGAACAGCTCCTCTGCCGGGAGACCTCCCGCGAACGAGATGATCTGTTTGCCCTTGCCCTGCGTTAACTTCAGAATATCCCGGACGGCCGACGATTGCAGCCGCTCGACGCGCGATGAGAAACGATATTCCATACCCTCTCCTGCCTCCCGTTTGTGAATTCCGTATGTCCACCTGTTCATCTTTGTCCATTTTACGCGCATCGATGCCTGCTGGCAACAAATGACGCCCGCAAGTTGTAACAATTCGTTCACAATGTATGCCGTTTTCTTTTCCCCGCAGGTTGGGTATAATAGTAACTAATTATTGGAGGTGTTCAGGGTGAGCATCACATTCGTTATCGTCATGACCGTCTTCGTATTGTTCCTCGTCTCCATTCTGACGGCGGCATACAACGACGACAAGACCAAAGGCCTGTAACAGGCACTACGACAAGAAGCTCTTCGTTCGCTTGACGCGAATGAGGAGCTTCTTTTGCGTACCGCCGCGCAACCGCGCGAAAAGAGCTTTACATACAAACAGGAACCCTAAGGTTCCCGTTAAGCGCTTATCTCTTCATTTGGATCATATCCGACATGCAAGACGTGCAGAGATGCCGCTCCTTGAATTCGCTGACGCCGTCCATCGAGCCGCAGAATACGCAGCGCGGACGGTAGCGCTCCAGAATAATATGATCCCCTTGCACCAGTATCTCGACGGGATCCCCCTCGTTCATCTGATACCTTTTTCTAAGCGATTTGGGCAGCACGATTCGGCCCAATTGGTCTACTTTACGCACAACGCCTGCTGGTTTCAAATGTATCACCTCTCCTGTGTCCTCATATCCTAGTCTTTACATGTCTAGAAACCTTGCGCATCTTAGACTTTCGAGAAGTAAGTTGCTTTTCCTTCCCAGAATTGTTTTTGCTTAATATTCTGCAACAAGGGATGTGAACACATTTTGACGGCAATCCATTAATCCAGCCCGGCAAAATTCAGCTGACGATACGCCTCGTACACGACGATTGCCGCCGAATTGGACAGATTGAGCGAGCGCACCTTATCGGTCATCGGGAGCCGCAAGCACGTATCCGGGTTCGCATCGAGCAGCGCCTGCGGCAATCCCTTCGTCTCCTTGCCGAAGACGAACAGGTCCCCGTCCCGATATCGATGCTCCGTATAGCGCTTCTCTGCACGCGTGCTGGCGAAGAAGAAACGGCTGCCCGCGAACCGCGCAGCTACCTCCTCGAATGCATCGTAGTGCGTGACGTTCACGGCGTACCAATAATCCAGCCCGGCGCGCCTCAGCGTCGCGTCGTCCGTCCGGAAGCCGAGGGGATGCACAAGGTGCAGATGCGTGCCGGTCGCCGCGCAGGTGCGGGCAATATTGCCGGTGTTAGCCGGAATTTCAGGTTCAACGAGTACGATATGAAGCGGCATGTCATTCCCTCCAATTTAATTAAGACCGGTTGTCGCTACCTTCGAATATTGGACGATGGTAGCAATTGAGGAGCGGAGCGTAGGCTGTCCCTACGTGAGCACCGGAAATTGCGCCAGCGTTCAAGATTCGACGCCGAATAAGCTCCCTGAGAAGCTTCGTGATCACAAGCGGTAATTTTACATTCGGTTAACGTGTGGTTAATCTCGCCCGTAAGGTCCTCCTGCATAATTGCATTACCATGATGACGGCAAAGGAGAATGCGGTGTGAGAAATAAAATATTGGTCGTCGACGATGAACCGTCGATCTCGATGCTGATCGAGTTCAACCTGAAGCTCGCCGGATTCGACGTACGCTGCGTCAATGACGGCGAAGCCGTCTTCGATATGCTGAAGCCCTTTCGTCCGGACCTGATCGTGCTCGACCTGATGCTGCCCAAGATGGACGGCATCCAAGTCTGCCGCGAACTCCGCAAGCAGAATAACGCCGTGCCGATCGTCATGCTGACCGCCCTCCAAGACGTTACCGACAAGATCGCCGGCCTCGATAACGGCGCAGACGATTACATGACCAAGCCCTTCAGTCCGCAAGAGTTAATCTCGCGCATCCAGGCCATTCTGCGGCGCGTGCAGTCGCTGCCTGCCGCCGGGGGCGGCACGATCCACGAGATCGGAAGATTGTCCGTTCATGCCGACCAGCGCGAAGTTCACCTCGACGGCAAGCCGGTCGAGCTGACGCCGAAGGAATTCGAGCTCCTTCTCTTCCTCTGCAAGCATCGCGGGAAGGTACTCAGCCGTCAGCAATTGCTGCATGGCGTGTGGGATTATCATTTTCTCGGCGATACCCGAATCGTAGACGTCCATATCAGTCACTTGCGTGACAAAATCGAGCGCAACGCCCGGACGCCGGAGTATATCATGACCGTGCGGAACGTCGGCTACAAGTTATCGGGACCGCATTCGCAGACCGCGACATATCCGAAGTCCAAGGATCTCTCCCATGGCTGATTCGTTTCGTTTCAACAAGGAAACCGCCCTTTCCCGCGTGAAGCGCCGGGAAAGGGCGGTTATTCTGTGTCTCGCCGTCTTAGCCGTGGCGCTTCTGGAAGTCTGCCATGAACGACGCTAGCGCTTGGCAGCTCTCGAGCGGAACGGCATTGTAGGTGGATGCGCGAAGGCCGCCGACGCTGCGATGTCCTTTCAATCCGACGAAGCCCTGCAGCTCGGATTCCTTGATGAACTGCTTCTCCAGCTCCTCGGAATGAATACGGAACGTAATATTCATGCGGGAACGGCTCTCAGTTTGCGCGAACCCCCGGTAGAACCCTCCGCTGTTATCGATGCGGTCGTAGATCAACTGCGTCTTGTCGCGGTTGAATTGTTCGATCGCCTGAACGCCGCCCTTGTTTTTAATCCATTGCAGAACCAAATTCACCATATACACCGAGAACGATGGCGGCGTATTGTAGAGCGAACGGTCCTTGGCATGCGTGTCGTAGCGCAGCATGGTCGGCACGGTTGCCGGACTGTTCTCCGCCAGATCCTTGCGGATAATGACGACCGTCACGCCGGACGGGCCAAGGTTCTTCTGCGCGCCGGCATAGATAAGGCCGAACTTGCTAATGTCGACCGGACGCGACATAATGTCGCTGGACATGTCGCCGATCAGCGGCACGCTGCCCGTATCCGGGAACTCTTGGAATTGCGTTCCTTCAATCGTCTCATTCGACGTTACATGCACATAAGCTGCCTGCTCCGGGATCACAATATCGGATAAAGCAGGAATGCGGCGATATTCGTCATTCTGCGACGAAGCAGCGACAGCGGTCTCTCCGAACAGCTTCGCTTCCTTGGCTGCTTTGCTCGCCCAGCTGCCCGTCATCACGTAAGCGCCAGCAGTGCCGGGTTTCAGCAGATTCATCGGTACCATGGCGAATTGCGTGCTTGCGCCGCCTTGCAGGAATAAGACCTCGTAATTGTCCGGTATTCCGAACAATTCGCGCATCAGCGCCTGCGTATCATTGTTCAATCCCTCGTAGAGTGCGCTGCGATGCGACATTTCCATGATCGACATGCCAGCGCCTTGGTACTCCACGAACTGCGCTTGCGCTTGCTCCAGAACCTCTAACGGCAATGCCGCAGGTCCGGCGTTAAAATTGTATGCGCGATTACTCACCGTTCCACTCCTTGTCTTCCTCTGTGATATGGTAACTATAACAAGTTTCCCCCCCACTCATCAAGCCCGGCCCGCTTGTTATTACGAAGTAATTGCTTCGAAGCGGACTCGGCGTCGAATCTTGAACGCTGGCGAAAAGCATATGCTTCCGATGCTGCGTTTATTACGAAACGCTTGAGGTACTCACGTAGGTCTGCCTACGCTCCGTTCCTCACTTACTACCATCGTCCAACCTTCTCGGCGCTGACAACCGGGCTTTTGGTAAGATAACCATCCAATAGGAGGAACCTTCTATGAACGAAACTATACGATTGTTTACGGGGATTGCATTGCCTGATTCGATCCGACATGAATTGCGATCCATGCTGCCCATGTGGCAGCAGCGCTTCGCGTTCGGCAAGTGGGCGCACCCGCATGACTGGCATGTGACGCTGCATTTTCTCGGCGAGATGCCTGTCGGCCATCAGGCCGGCATGCAAGTAGCGCTCGACCAAGGAGCGGCAGCCGTATCGGCCTTCACGCTGCGGATTGCCGGACTGGGCACCTTCGGCGCCCCGCGAAGCCCCTCAATTCTGTGGGTCGGCCTCCCCGAACCGCTCGATCCGCTCCGCAGTCTGCATGCTGAGCTTGGACAGAGCTTGCGGACTCGCGTCGGATTTCAGGCCGAGCAGCGGGCCTATCGACCGCACCTGACCATCGCTCGCAAGTATCGCGGCGATCAGCCATGGAATCCCGCTCTGCTGGAACATGTCGAAGTACCGGAGCTTAGCTTCGCCGTGACCGAGGCCTGCCTATTCGTCAGCCGACTGGGACGTTCGCCCATGTACGAGATCGTGCATCGTTCGCCGCTGCGCCCGTAACACAGAAAAGCTCCCTAACGGGAGCTCTTCATGGATAAGTCCGATAAAATTAGCAATCGTAGTAAAGGCTGTACTCGTGCGGATGAATGCGGATCGATACGGCTTTCGCTTCGCCGCGCTTCACGGCAACGTAGTTGTCGATGAAGTCCTGCGTGAATACGCCGCCTTCCGTCAAGAACTCGCTGTCTGCTTCAAGCGCGTCGAGCGCTTCGTCCAAAGTGCCCGGAACGCTGCGGATCTCGCTCTTCTCTGCATCGGACAGGTCATAGATGTTCTTGTCGAACGGACCGTAGCCGAGCGCTTTCGGATCAAGCTTGCGCTTGATGCCGTCCAAGCCAGCCAGCAGCATCGCTGCGAAAGCCAGGTACGGGTTAGCCGTGGAGTCCGGCGTACGGAATTCGATGCGGCAGCCCTTAGGCGTAACCGCAGCGACCGGAATGCGGACTGCAGCGGAACGATTGCCTTTGGAGAACACGAGGTTAACCGGTGCTTCGTAACCTGGAACCAGACGCTTGAAGGAGTTCGTCGACGGGTTCGTCAGCGCGATCAGAGCCGGCGCGTGGAACAGGATGCCGCCGATATAGTGAAGTGCCATCTCGCTCAGGTTAGCATAGCCGCCCATTTCATAGAACAGCGGGGAATCGCCGTTGAAGATCGATTGGTGAACATGCATGCCGCTGCCGTTGTCGCCGAAGAGCGGCTTCGGCATGAACGTTGCCGTCTTGCCGTATTGGCGGGCCGTGTTATGGATGATGTATTTGTATTTCATCAGGTTGTCGGCTGTTTTCGTTAGCGTGTCGAAGCGGAAGTTGATTTCTCCTTGACCTGCCGTAGCGACTTCATGGTGATGACGCTCTACGCGCAGACCTGCTTCTTGCATCAGGCGAACCATCTCGGAGCGAATATCTTGCTGCGTATCGATCGGTTGAACCGGTACATAGCCGCCCTTCGTGCGCACCTTGAAGCCCAGGTTTCCGCCCTCTTCCTTGCGGCCGGAGTTCCAGCCTGCTTCTTCGGAGTCTACCGAGAAGAAGGAGGTGTTCATGCCGCTCTCGTAGCGAACGTCGTCGAAGATGAAGAACTCGGATTCCGGCGCGAAGAATGC
>JAEZCJ010000132.1 GCA_023433615.1 Bacillota bacterium
CGCCGAGGGTGAACGAAAGCGGAAACCCGCACTCGTTCGCCGGAATGGGGCCGTCGAGGGCGAACGAAAGCGGAAAACCGCACTCGTTCGCCGGAATGGGCCCGTCGAGGCGAACGAAAGCGGAAAACCGCACTCCTTCGCCGGAATGGGGCCGTCGAGTGCCGAACGAAAGCGGAGAACCGCACTCGTTCGCCGGAATGGGGCCGTCGAGGGCGAACGAAAGCGAAGAACCGCACTCGTTCGCCGGAATAGGGCCGTCGAGGGCGAACGAAAGCGGAAAACCGCACTCGTTCGCCGAAACGGTGTCGTCGAGGGCGAACGAAAGCGGAAAACCGCACTCGTTCGCCGGAGTGATGCGACGCGTGGCGTATTGGATAGCAAAAACCAGCTAATGTTTGTCAACATCCTGTGCTTGGATTGCGGCTGAGATTTTTGCTATACTGTGTTTGAACAACACAAAGAAGCTTCCGTTGGCGCGGATTCTTCTGGATAAATATGGCACTAGACTTTGTAGGGCTCGCCTTTCACAAGGATGGCATGGACGTGATGTAAAAGCTTGTTGGCGCAAGCGATCACGACTACCTTGTAGGGCTTGCCCTCTTTCCTTTTCTTCTCGTAATAAGCTTTTAACCGCCCGTTAACGCCTTTCCTGAGCCCGCATTGGACGGCAACGTACAGCGCTCTACGCAGTCGTTTAGAGCCTCTCTTTGAAATGCGACTGCTGCTGGCCGTGAACTTTTCCGAGCTATGCACACCTGGATCTCGCCCGGCATACGCCACGAGCTGTTTTGGATCCTCAAATTGCGTCGCATCCCCTATCTCTGCCGCTAGTGACGCTGCAAGTTTTTCCCCAACGCCTGGAATCGTCTTCAGCAGTTCCACTTCCGGAAGCGTCAGCGCTGTCTTCTCAATGGCATTCTCAAGCTGGCGAAGCTGTTCCTGTCCTGTGGCGGTAACCCTTGAATCCGTTCTGCTTTTGTCTGAATCCACGCTTTACCGTGTGACGAGCCTGCCGTTTCTCGAATCGTTTCTACCGTAACGGTGCCACCGCTCAGCATATGGCGCAACACCCGCAAGGACGTCGTGGAAAACAGGTTGTGGAACACACTCTCGTAAACAGGACACACTTGATCCAGTAGGCTCCTGGCATTCAGTTTGGCCTGGACGAGCATCGAGGTCACAAACTCATGCTGACGCGTTAGATGCTGCAGCTCGGTCATCTCCTCCGCCCATGTTCGGTGAGGCCGAACATCCCCGCGGTAGAACATCTCAGCCAGATGACATGCATCCACCGCATCTGTTTTTACCTTTCGCAGTTGCGCCCCTTTTGCGCGTTTGGATTGCAAGGGATTCACGATGTAGTGGCGATGCCCTTCACGCTCTAAATAGGCGACCAAACTGCGATGGTAATGCCCAGTCGCCTCCAACACCACAGCAGGCTCAAGCCCCGTGAGCTGATTCAACTCGTCCAGCAAACAACCTGGCCTGTTAAAGCCATCCTGCGTATGCGTAATGCTGATAATGCTGCCGTAAGGCTTGTTTCGTTCTGTGAACGCCTGAAGTGTGCTTGTTCCTTTGACACATCCAATCCAACAACCGGTCTCATGTCATCTCCTCCTGAATAATTGCCGGCACTCCCACGATGGTTCCAATCCCACAGCTTCGCTTGTTATTCGAGGTCTCACCCTCTACCAGCTCAAACATGGTCATTGGGGGTAGTGGGAGAACAGTTTTTGCTACGGGCTAAAGCCCCCAAATGCTACCACGTTCTCCCGGCTACCGCCATCGTAACCCGACCATGAAAAAGGGCCAACCAGAAATTCTGGTTGACCTAATAATACGAAATGCTATCCAACCGCCACCGCCTTACCGCGCCAACAAACGCAAACAACCGCCCCCGGCACAAGATGCCTGGGGGCGGTTATTCGTGCCTTGGGCCAGCGGGGCGCCAGCCCGCGCCAGAACCGTCGGCTAGCCCTGCTGCGCCGCCGCTTCGTCGACCTTGCGCAGCAGCGCTTGGAGCTGCGTCCGCAGCGATAGCAGTTCTTCCGGCCTGAATCCTGCGCCTGCATAGAGCTTGACCGGGATATCCGCTGCACGTGCCTTGAGCGCGCGTCCCTCGTCCGTCAGGTCAATCGTGACGGTGCGCTCGTCGGCCCGGTTGCGGGTTCTGGTGACGAGACCCATCGATTCCAGCTTCTTAAGCAGCGGAGTCAGCGTGCCGGAATCGAGATAGAGACGGGCTCCGAGCTCCTTGACGCTTAAGCCGTCCTTCTCCCATAGCACGAGCAGGGTAATGTATTGGGTATACGTCAGCCCGAGCCCGGCCAGGAGCGGACGGTATAGCTTCGTGATCTCGCGGGAGCAGGCGTAGAAGGCGAAGCATAGCTGATTCTCAAGCTTAAGCAAGTCATCCGCGGCCATCATCGATCCATCCCTTTTACATGGTTGTGTACAGATATTTTAACATAGGATAAATTGACGCATCAAATTAAATTGTATACAATTTATTTAAACATACCGCAATGGAGGGACTAACCATGTCGATATACGATTACGAAGTGCAGACGATCCGAGGGCAGAAGCAGACGTTGGCTGAATATAAGGGCGATGTCATGTTGATCGTCAACACGGCAACGAAGTGCGGATTCGCGCCGCAGTTCAAAGGGCTGCAGAAGCTGCACGAGCAGCTTGGCAGCGAGGGCTTGGCCGTGCTCGGCTTCCCTTGCGGCCAGTTCGCGAATCAAGAGGAAGCGAACGATGACGCGATCGCAGAAGCTTGCGAACTGAACTTCGGCGTATCGTTCCCGCTGTATGCCAAGGTCGACGTGAACGGAGCCGGCGCGCATCCGCTGTTCAAGCATCTGACCGACAAGGCTCGCGGCGTGCTGGGCACGAAGTCGATCAAGTGGAACTTCACGAAATTCCTCGTCGACCGGGAAGGCCGAATCGTAAGACGCTACGGACCGAAGGTGACGCCGGACAAGATCGAGAAGGATATTCGCAGTCTGTTGTGATCCGGCGGAAATCGGAAGAAAGATAAGCGGAAGCAGTCGACGCTAAGTCGGCTGCTTCTTCATTTTGCGATCCGGCAAAAATATGGTAGCATTTATTAGGTTCATTCAGAGGGGAGCGAATATATGGCTAAGAAACACGGGAAATTGTCATGGCTGGATTGGCTGCAGCGCTTTTTCTTCATTACGGCTGGAGCGATCCTGATGGGGGTAGGACTGGAAAAATTTCTAGTCCCGAATCAAATTATCGATGGGGGCATTACGGGGATCTCGATCCTGCTGTCGGAGATCACGCCGTTTCCGCTCGCCATCCTTATTTTTGTCATTAACCTGCCGTTCCTCGTGTTCGGTTACAAGCAGATCGGCAAGACATTCGTCATCTCGACGCTGTACGGTATCGCCGTCCTGTCGCTGACCACGTCGTATTTTCACCATGCGGAGCCTTTTACGGAGGAGAAAATATTGGCGGTACTGTTCGGCGGGTTGATTCTCGGGCTCGGCGTAGGTCTCGTCATCCGATTCGGCGGCGCGCTGGACGGATTGGAAATCGTCGCGATTCACCTCTCGAAGAAGCTGCGGCTGCCGGTCGGGCAGATCATCATGTTCATTAACGTCTTCATCTTCATCGCGGCAGGCTTCGTATTCGGAGCCGACTCGGCGATGTATTCGATCTTCGCCTTCTACATCGCGGCCAAGGTGATGGACATCGTCGTGGAGGGCCTTGAGGAATCGAAGTCCGCGATGATCATTTCGAGTTATTACGATGAAGTGAACGAAGCCATTATGACGCGCCTTGGCCGCAGCACGACAATGGTGTACGCGAAGGGCGGCTATTCGCGCGAAGATACGCAGATGATCTATTGCGTGGTGACGAGACTAGAGGTCTCCAAGCTCAAGACGCTCGTGCAGGAGATCGATCCTCAGGCGTTCATCTCGATCCAGAATGTCGCGGACGTACTGGGCGCAGGCATGGATAAGAAGGCCATCCACTAGTGCATGCCGATGGCACCCTTGAACAGATCGACTGCAGCCGCAATCGCGCGGTTCGGGTTTCCCATCGGGACGCGCAGCGTCTGCAGCAGGCAAAGCGTGAATGCCAGCCCTAAGATGCTGCCGTAGACAGCCAGTTCCTTCGCCTTCGTCTTGCGCCGCTTCCATAGTCGCGGCATGTCCAGCAAGGCAATCGCCGCGAACAGCGCCAGCAAGCCCGCGATACGCATCCTGATCCACTCCTTCCGAGTCATTCTTTCATTTTATCGATTGTCGGTTCGATGACGAGGCCGCCGCGACGGACATTCGCATCGGTGCGGATCTCGAGCTTCACATGCTGAAGCTCGTTCCGCCAATCCTTGCTGACCATCCTCCATGTATTCGGATGGGTCATGCGCAGCTTGCGTCCTATGCCGAAGACATCGGCCTGCTCCTGAACGCCCTCCTCGAACATGCCGCGGACCAGCGCCTCGACTTTGTCCGCGATATTCTTCTCCAGCACTTTCAGCGCCTCCGGCTCCAGCACCCGTTCCTTACAAGTCTGATCGTTCACATTGCCTTCGATGAAGACGCGCAGCTGAGCGAACACGCGGCCATCTGCCCAATCCGCGCGCAGCTTGCTCTGGAAGTCTGTCAGAAGAAATGTGACATATTCCTGCTCATTCTTCGGACAGGCCACGGTGAGGATCGCATTCTCATACTTATTGGTCGCGATCGCGAGCCCATGGACCGTCTCTGTCGTCACGGATCCCACCATCTTGTCGCCCCGGAATATGGCGGCCCCGGCAAGCTCATACGTCTCGACCTTGCCGCGAATTTTCCGGGGGTTGATGATGTCGAGCGTCGGGTCAACGCCGGGCATCGCTAATATAGCCGTGAGCTTGCGCAGCGTCATCTGCCTGGCCGGCAGCTGTCGAATCTGGGCATTGTTAATGAGATCGGCCATCGACTTAGCGGGCACGCTGCCGAGCTCAATCTTCTGGTTCAGCAGGTCTTCGGCCGTGCCGCGCGTGACGACGACGAAGGTGCCGGAGCGGCTGTCGCGGTCGCGCTCGAACCAGGTCAGCACCGGTGCGACGCCTGCTTGCGCGATCTCCTGCCCGAAGATGACGATCTGCAGATGCGGCCAGTAGAGACGGCGCGGCGAGATGCGATTCAGCTCGGACACGGCGTCCGTGTACGTTCTGCCGGAGGCAGATAAGCTCCAAGTCGGCAGCTCCGACCCTCCGCTTGCGATGCTGCTCCCCTGGGAGGTCGGCTTAATGACCTGAGCCGTAATCTCATACTCGCCGTTCGAATTGAGATCGACCCCTACGCCGATGACGACGGCGACTTCATTCAATTCTTTCTTGTCCCAGCAGCCGCTGACCATCGTCAGTGCGGCGAACATGGAGAGAACGATCGCGGCACCGCGCACTTGTCGTTTCACGCATCTCCCCCCTCGGGCCGGCTGTTCCACTTTTGCCGATGGTCCATCTTCGTGTCGTCCGCCGCCACCTCTTGCGGATTCTGCTCCATCGCCCACCAAGGGAAGCGAACGAATAAATCGCGCCAGCTCTTCTTATGGAACGGCATCATCGGAGATAAGTAAGGTACGCCGAACGAGCGGATGGAATTCAGGTGGATCACCAGCAGGATGAGCCCGAAGAAGAAGCCGAAGGCGCCGATGAAGGCGGCCAGCAGCAAGAGTGCGAATCGTATCATCCTGGAGGCGACGGCAATGCTGTAGGACGGCGTCGTGAACGAAGCGATCGCCGTCGCGGATACGGCAATGACCGTTCCCGCGCCGACCAGCGAGGCTTCGACCGCTGCCTGCCCGAGCACTAAGCCGCCTACGATCGAGACGGCCGAACCGATCGTCTTCGGCAGTCGGATGCCGGCCTCGCGAAGGATCTCGAACGTAAGCTCCATCAGCAGCACTTCGACCGCAATGCCGAACGGCACCCCTTCGCGCTGCCCGGTCAAGGCGATCAAGAGAGGCGTCGGGATCATCTCCTGATGGAAGGTCAGAAGCGCGACATAGAACGACGGCAGCAGGAACGACAAGAGGAACGTCACCGTACGCAGCAGCTTCAAGAGCGAGGCAATGTCGAACCGCTGGTAGTAATCCTCGTTGGAATAGAGGAACAGGCTGATCGTTGCCGGTACGATCAACGCGATCGGCGTACCGTCGGTCAGGATCGCGATTCTCCCTTCCAGGAGCGCCGCGGCGACCCGGTCGGGCCGCTCGGTGTTGAACACGGTCGGGAAAGGCGAGTATACCGGATCTTCAATGAATTCCTCGATATACTGCGATTCGAGGATGCCGTCGAGATCGATCTTGGCCAGACGGTTCTTCACTTCTTCCACGTTCTCCGCCTTGGCAAGTCCCTTCACGTACAAGATGGAGACGGTCGTGTTCGACAGCTTGCCGATCTTGCGATTCTCGACCTTCAGCTTAGGCGTCTGCAGCCGCTTGCGGACTAAGCCGATATTCGTCTGGATCGATTCGTTGAACGATTCCCTCGGGCCTCTAACGACGGCTTCGGCCATCGGTTCATTCACGCCTCGCCGCTCGCCGCCCTCTACGGGGGCGACATAGGCGCGCGCGATGTCTCCGATCAGTACAACGGCTTGACCGGCGAGCAGTCCCTTGGCCGCTTCTTCGACCGTATTCACGACGTCGAGCTTATTCGTCGTAAGCATGCTGCCGAGGTCGACCGCAGCGGGGCTAGCCCCTTGTTGAAGCTCGCGGATAATGAATTGATCGATCAGCGTCTTGTCGACGACGCCGTCCAGATAGTAGACGACCGCTTCCGTATCCGCGGCTTCTTCGGCTTGTCGCGGCAGCCGCAGATGCCGATAGCCGAGATCGTCCGTCTCATCCATATACTGCCGGAGCAGCCGTTCGTTATCGACGAGGCTGGCGAGGAGAGGAGTCGACTGCGCCTGCGCCTGTGGCTGCGGCTGCGACTTGCCGGAGGGCCCCGTTTGCCGCATATGCCTGATTATGCGCTTCATCGTGCTGTCCTCCTTGGACTGCCGAGGCGGATCCGCGCGGCGATCAGCAGCATCAGCGGCAGCACCAGACCGATCGTGACCGCGTAGAGCGGGTAGGACTCCTGCAG
>JAEZCJ010000153.1 GCA_023433615.1 Bacillota bacterium
GTATTGCCTAGCCTCCTCCTCACGTCCCTCCTTCAGCAGCGTCTTCACTTCCGGATACACAGTTGCCAGATTGAAGTACTTCGTGCTCAGATTATGCGGGTTAAACTGCCTTCTGATCAGTTTGATCAATCTGTTGGATCTGGTGAAAGCGTCTGCCAATCGCGGCTGAGGCGCAGTTGCCGTGTAGGCCTCGAACCGGTGGAGCTCGATGCGTTTCTTATTGAAGTACACAACCCTCATCTTCTTGCGGAGCGCAAAATTGACGGCCTCTTCCAGCTTGTTGATAATCGGTTCGCTCTTATCGTTGAGCGAAGTGTTGCACAGAATCGGGACGCCTGTCGCTTCCTTAAACAGCTGGAGCAGCTCATACGTGTCCGGGTTATCGTCCGGATTGACCGTTTGGACTCTGGCCGATTGATCCAAGTGCAGAATGGCCGGCACCTGGCTCGCTCTGTCTTCCTTGACATAGGAGGTTTGCAGCATGTATGGCGACGAGATATCCTCCTTGAACCAATCGCCTAAGTGACTCTCGAGGATGAGCGGCGCAACCGGCCTCCACCATTCCCTCTGCTTAATCACGTTGAGCTGGTCCTTGGCGTGATTCGACCTGGGGTCCGCCAGCAGGCTGCGATTACCCAAGGCGCGCGGACCGATCTCTGCGCGGCTGTTGAACCACACGACAGGATGGCTCGTAATGTCTTCCACGAATAGCGCCGGATCAAAGTCGGATGCGCTTTTGACGAAATCGCCATATTGCTCAAGGATGCGATCCAGCGAATCGTCCTTGTCGCCGTGATAGGCATGGGACAGCCGGAAGTCGAATTTGCCCATCTTCTTGTAGAAGGCATATAGGCCGCAGCCGAGCGACATGCCGGAATCATTGACGCATGGCGGAGCCATGAACCCCTTGAACTTGTGCTTGTTCATTAAGTAAGAGTTGGTCGGGCAGTTCAGCGCGAATCCGCCGGTCAGCGACAGCACGGTTTCCTTGGGGTCGATCTCGAATCGCGAGATGGCGTTCTCCACGTTCAGGTCCATGATCTCTTTGGATACCTGCTGCACGATGTTCATGACGTAGGCGATTTTGTTCTCCTCGTACGTGAACTGATCGCTGAGCTGATCGGGAGACAGTCGGCCGAAGTCCTCCTCGAGCGCCAAGAAATACTTGAAGAAGTCCTTGCTTGTCTCGACATTGGATCCTTTCTTGAAGAATAGAATGGAATCCTTGAGGTAGCGCGGCTCGTAATCGAACGGGATCGCGCTGGCCAGCGCCATCAGCGTTCCTTCCTTCATGCCGTATCGCAATCCCGCATAGCCCCACAACGTAGCAGGCGAATACGATGGGAAATACGTGATTTCCCCCTTATCGATGTACGCGCCAGGGTAGAAATATTTGACGTGATTCTCCGATTCGAGATCGACGTTGAATTCCGGCCCGCCGTCGACAGCGAATGCCAGTATTTTCTCATTGTGAAAGACGTCCGTATCGATCATGACGCCGGAGAATAAATGCCAAATGCCGTGGTAGGCATAGTCAGGCAATTCAGGCACCGAATGGTAGTCGTCGACAGTAGACAGCTTGGGCGTTCCCCAAATTTCGACCATGTCGTCAACCGTTAAGTCATATTCGGCGAGCAGCTGGTTCAGTACGCTGACCGCATGCTCTCTGTCAAAGAAGGCGAGCTCATGATGCTTGATGCCCGACACGCGCTCCAGCTCCCAGTAGTGGACCAGCGTGACTTGATCGTTCTCCTTGCGGAATAAGGCGACGCTGTTGTCGTGTCTGGTCGTCACCTCGAACACATGAAAATACTCGTCAATCGTAAAATAAGTCGATAGGTAGTAACCATCCCGCATAAAATCACTCCATTTCGATATGTACATTCGCCTATTATCCGACTTGCTCGACTTCTCTCGTGCTCGCCTGAGCCTCGTATAGCTGGTTATATACGCCGTCATGAAGCCTTAACTGCTCATGCGTGCCCTTCTCTGCCACTTCGCCTTGGACGATGACATAGATCATGTCCGCCTTCCGAATGGTCGACAACCGATGCGCAACGGCAATCGTTGTCCGTCCTTGCATGAGACGTTCCAGTCCCTGTTGGACGATATGCTCGGATTCGGAATCGAGCGCCGATGTCGCTTCATCCAGCAGCAGGATCGGAGCATCCTTAAGAATTGCCCTGGCAATCGCGATTCGCTGTTTCTGCCCTCCCGAGAGCCTTACCCCTCTCTCCCCTACCAAGGTGTCATAGCCGTCGGCCTGTTCGACAATGAAATCATGCGCATTCGCTGCCACGGCCGCTTCGATTACTTCCTGCGTACTCGCGCCCGCCTTTCCGTACCTGATATTCTCTTCGATCGTTCCTTCGAATAGATAGGGCTCCTGCGGCACATATGCCATCATGTCCCTTAACTCGGATAAGGAATAGGAAGTAAACGGCCTGCCATTGACGAGAATCGTGCCGGATTGAACGGGATAGAAACCGAGCAGCAGCTTCAGGATCGTGCTCTTGCCGCCTCCGCTCGGACCTGCCAAGGCGATGACCTGACCCTTCGCCGCGCGAAGATCCACGTTGTTGACCGTCTGCGCGCTGTCGCCGTAACCGAAGCTCACCTCTTGGCACTGAATGACGCAATCTTCCTGTGCACGGGCTTGATCCGGCCCTTCCATGACGCCTTCGAACTTGTCAGGCTCATCGGCAGCATCGATTAGTTCGTACACGCGCTCTAATCCTGCCAGCGAGGTCTGAAGATTGGTCCAGAATATCCCGAGATTACGAAACAGATTCGTAATGTTCTCGAGCAACAGAACGACGCCTAGCAAGCTGCCAACCGAAATTTGCCCATTGATTAACAGGATTGCCCCTAAGGTGAAGGCCCCGCCGTTATTGATCCATAGCAGCAAGTAGTTGGCTCCGGTAAGCTGGGCATTCTTCTTCGTGCGTTTCATGGAGAGCAGGGCAAGCTTATTCGTGATCTGCGTGTACGGCTTGTGAATACTCTGCGTGACTTGGAACAATCTGCTGACCTGCGTTCCCGCTATCAGGTTAAGCAATCGCTCCATCTGATCGGCGGATTTCAGCTGAATCTCGGCGCTGATCTCCCGCATCGGCTTGGCGAATCTAGCGTTCACGTAAGTAGACAGCAGACCGAGGACGATCATGGCGATCGCGAACCGCCAGTCCAGGAAGAACATGATGATGGCCGATGCTATGCCGGCGACAACCAATGACGCTATCGTTTTAGCTTCTTGATTGAGCGCGTTCTCCACCGCGCCTACATCATTCGTGAGTCGCGACAGACTGTCGCCGCTGTGCGTATTCTCGTAATACTGCACGGGAAGCTTGCCTAGGTGCCGAAACACCATCACGCGAAAGTCGATCATCACGAGCTTGACCGTTCTTTCAAACCAATAGTGGAACAGCGGCGCCAATAGGCTGAGCGCGATAATAATGCCTGCGAACTGCAGGCAGACCGCATAGACGGCATTCATGCTCTCGCTCGTTATTGCGTCCAGGATGAAGGCAACCAGCATTGCCGTTACGATCGAGACGCTGGAGTTGATCGCGCCGTTCCCGAACATCCCTAGTAAATAGGTGCCTTTGCGCCGACCGAGCAACCGGAACATTCTCTTCGCTTGCTGCGTATTGTCCATCGGTTATGCTCCCTCTCTGTCATACTGCTGGGTCATGGCTTCCCGATTCGTGGATTGATTGCGAAACAATCGATTATACATCCCGTCGACTGCGAGCAACTCGGCATGCGTCCCTTGTTGAACGATGCGCCCTTCGTCAAGCACGATAATATGGTCAGCCATCATTACGGTCGATAGGCGATGCGCAATGAGAAGCACGGTCTTGTCTGCCATGATTCGATTGATCGCAGCCTGAACCAGGTATTCCGATTCCGTATCCAGCGCTGACGTTGCCTCGTCAAGCAGAAGAATCGGCGCATTCTTGAGAATGGCGCGAGCAATGGCAATTCGCTGCCGTTGTCCCCCGGATAATTTGACGCCGCGCTCTCCCACGAGAGTCTGATAGCCGTCCGGCAACGATTGAATATACGCGTGAATGTTCGCCGTTCTCGCGGCCAGCTCGATATCCTCGCGGCTATACCCGTCGTTCGAGCAAGTGATGTTCTCCTCGATCGTCCCTGGGAACAAGAACGTATCCTGCGATACGAGCGACAGCATCGAACGGGCGGACGATAAGGACAAGCTCGACAACGGTTCATTGAACAGCTTGATCTCACCGGACTGATACGGATAGAATCCCGCGATTAATTTGAAGATCGTTGTTTTCCCCGATCCGCTGGGTCCGACAATCGCGATGGTTTTCCCTTTCGGTAGCGTAAAGCTGATATCGTCCAGCACCTTGTCGCTCTCGTCGTACGAGGCCGACACGCTGTTGAACGCCAGGACAGGATCCGCATTGTCGCAATCCCGCGCGATCAGCGTCTTGCCGCCGGCTCGTTCCGGCTCTTCGTTATAGAACTCGAACACATAGTTCACGACCCCTGAGGTCGTCTTGTAATTGCTTAATAGTCTTGGAAGCTCCCCCATGCCGGTGGTCAGGTAATTGATAAACTGCGCAAATGCGAGCAATGCCCCAATCGTGAGGAGATCTTGATGAACCAGATACCCTCCGAACAGAAAGAACACGATAAAGGGGACTGTTCGGACCAGAATGCTTACCGATTCCATCGCGGCAATTCGCTTCGCGATTCGCAGAACATGCGCAAGCACTTGATGTAACGTTCCGCGGTATTTCTCAAGGAACACCTGCGCCAGATTGTAGGACTTAATCAGATAGAAGCCGCTGATCGTATCCTGAACCATCGAATTCGTACTTGCCATACCCTTGTGGACATTGGCGGCATATTCCCCCAGAGGACGGCTGATCGCGACAGTTACCACGGCCATAAGGAGGATGATGAGGAAGCAGAACAAGGTTAGCTGCCAATTCATATAGAACATGAAGGCGATGCAGACGACTACTCGAATGATGTGGAAAAGCACCGCGGCAAAATCATGGTTCAGGAACCCCTCAATCGTATACATGCTGGTCGTCATTCTTGAACTGAAGTCACCCGAATGGCGCGAATCGATGTAGGATACGGGCAGCTTACCGAGACGTTCGCCGACAGCATTCTTCATGTCCCTTGCCGCAAATATGCTGTAACGTCCGGATGTATAGACGCCCAGTATGCTGGCAACAACCCCCGCAACGACTGAAATAGCCATTAAGTACACGACATTCGTTAATGCAGCACGATCGCCGGATAGAGACGCATTGACCAAGGCACTGATGACATAGACCATGAAGATATCATTCGACGCCGATAACAGCGTGCTGAACAACTTCAATCCGACCGATATGCGATACGGCCGCAGATAAGCGGACAGAAGCCGGATGGTACCTATGGAAGATTCATTGTTGCTTGCGCTTCTCATAGCGGCCTCCTGACCTAGTTCGCTTGGATCTGAAGCGGTTCTTGCGCATCTCCGGCCACATGAGCCTTCAAGCTTTCTCTGAACTCTCTGAGCGTATTGAAATTCTCGCTATCAAGCAGGTTGTCGCCGAATTCGCGGTCGAACTCGTTCTCCAATGCAACGATAAACTTGACGAACGAGATGGAATGCAGCCCGGCATCTTGAATAGCGGCGTTCAGCAACTGCTCGTCCACGCTTTGCTCAATGACTTGCTCCAGTACCTTGTTGAACCGCTGATTGAAATTTTCCATTTCGATCTGCCTCCTCCATGAATTTTGCAGGTCGCCCTGCAAGCCTATGTTTCATAATATTCCGCCATCCACCACAATCGTCTGGCCATGAATGTAACTGGCCTGCTCCGATGCTAAGAACAGCACGACATCCGCCACTTCGTCGACGCTGCCGACCCGCCCGCACGCAATCCGCTCCATGAATTGGCTGCGCACGCGGCTCGGAACCTTGGCAAGCATATCCGTTGCGATGTAGCCGGGGGCAACAGCGTTAACGCGGATGTTCTTGCCGGCCATCTCCTTCGATAATGAGCGGGTAAATCCGAGCAGACCAGCTTTGGACGCGCTATAATTCGTCTGGCTGGAGACGCCGGTAAGCGCGGATATGGACGATATGTTCACGATTGCGCCGCGCCGATTGCCTAACATGGAGGGGATCACGGCCTTGCAGCAGTTGAAGGCACCCTTCAGGTTCGTATCCATGACCTTATCCCATGCGCCTTCATCCATTAACATGAGGAACCCGTCTTCCGTGACGCCGGCATTATTAATGAGAATATCGATTCGCTCATAGTTGCCGATCGCTTCTTCAATGACGGACTGAACCGCTGAATGATCAGCCACGTCCAAGGCGAACGATCGGCAGCTCCCCCCCGCTTCCCGCAGCTCGGCCTCCAATTGCAAGGCGCCTGCCTCACTGTCCTTGTAGGTGAAGAGCACGACAGCGCCCTCCCGTGCAAAAGCCTGGACGATCGCCTTGCCGATCCCGCGCGCGCCGCCCGTTACCAACACAATCTTATTCTCGAACTTCAACTGTTCACCCCCGCACCGCTCCGAAGATCGCGCTGTATACACAACCGCTTACGTCATACCCGTTCACCATTACAAACCGGTAGCTGCCGGCACGAGGCTCCTTATGGACAACGTCCAGTTCAAGCGTACGATCCGGTTCCAGACACCCTGCAGTCAACGGCAGCATGCCCTTCTGAATGGCAAGAGCAGCCGTGACGGCATTGAACGCGAAGGATGCTCCCATCGTTTCGCCGATTGCCCCTTTAATGGAAGCAGCAGGTATGGAGGATGCGCGCGCACCGAATACTTCATGAATCGCCTTCGCTTCCGCCTTATCGACATGCCGCCCGCCTCCGGCCGCCATCAGGATGCCGTCGATCTCGTCCGTAGACAGTCGGGCTTGCTCTAACGCCAGTCGCATGACCTGCACCATAGCGTCAAAGCCTGCCTGGTCCGGATCTCTCGCTAGATTATGAGGCGTTGCAAGGCTCGCATAGCCGAATATCTCGCAAAGGATGGCGTCCGGGCATTCCGTAAGCGCTTTCTCTCCCGCGAGCATCAGCATCGCCGATCCTTCCGTAACCCTCGTACCGCTTCGAGCCCCGTCAAGCGGCCGACATAGGAATTCCTGATCGCTTGTCGTATAGTCCTTCGACTTCAAGCTTTCTTCCAATTCCGGACAGTACTCTTCCACGCCGCCGCATAGAATCACATCTGCCTTATCCGCCTTCAGCAGGTCCGCTGCATACGCAATGGCATTGCTTCCCATCAGCATCGTGCTGACGCCCTTCAGCTTGAGGCTTAAGCAAGTGTGCCCTAGCCCGGAATTATACACCGTGCTTGTAAATACAGTGGGACTGACCAGGTCCACGCCCTGCGATTCCAGTTGTTTGCTCAACGTAATGATGGAATTTAGCGGACCGTAGCCCGTCGTGTAGACCGTTCCGATCCGCGATTCATCGAACCGGTCCGCAGGCAGCTCCTCCATAATCATCTTTGAAGCGCTTAACGTCATCAGCGAGAACCGGTTCATTCGTCTTGCCAAGCGCCCGTCAACATTACCTGGAATCGGTACGGGAAGCTCCAATTCGTTCGGGCTTGTTCCCCTCGGCCTATTAATTCCCTCCCAATAGCGGTCTAGGTCTGCGCCAACACAACTAATGACGCTAAGAGCCGTAACAAATATCCGTTGCATAGGACTCTCCCAACTTCAATGATTATAGTCATACCGGCACGAGACATCGCTTGTAAACGCTTTCTATTATTTTGTCATTTCGGCGAGCGTGACGGTTCCGGACACGACAAGCTGCCCTTCTACCCTTGCCTCGCACTTCAATTGATGAAACGAAGCGATGGAGTCCGTCAGCTCGGCTTCCACTATTAGCACGTCGCCCGGTTGAACGACTCTTACGATCTTCACGTTATTGACGGCGCACAGCCGCAAATTCGGCATCGGATTCGGTTCTTCGGCATTGTAGAAGATGAATCCCCCGACCTGCGCCATTGTCTCAATCATGAGGACGCCTGGATATACCGGCTCTTCCGGGAAATGGCCTTGCACCCAGGGCTCGTTTGCGCTAATGTTCTTCATGCCTTTCGAGCGTTTCATGTACTCGATGTCGACAATTTTGTCGACGAGTACAAATGGATACCGATGCGGCAGCCCTCTGGCAATCAATAACGGGTCCACTAAGATCCCCCTTCATGCGCGATTGCTAACTTTCCCGACAATGATGCTCGCCGAGTTGCCGGAGAAGGCAAAAGAGTTAGACATCGCAAAGTTAATTTCTCGATCCGTGCTGCATGTCTCCAGAATGCGGAACGCTTTGAATTCTTCCGACGGTTCCCTTAATCGAACAGTAGAAGGGGCGATATTCCGGTCTACCGCAAAGAGGGCAACCGCCAACTCTACGCTTCCGGCCGCTCCCAGACAATGTCCCGTCACCGACTTGGTGGAAGAGATCATCACCCTCGGTTGCTCGTCCGATGAACCGAAGAGCTTGGAGATGGACCGAATCTCCATAATATCGTTCAGTTCGGTAGCCGTTCCGTGCGCATTGATATAGTCGATATCTGCCGGTTCGAGCCCCGCATCCCGCAGTGCCATCATCATGGTCCGGTAAGCCCCTTCTCCTTCAGGGTCCGGACTTGTGATATGGTAAGCATCGTTGCCGAGACCATAGCCTAGCAGCTCGCCATAAATGTAGGCGCCTCTCGCAGCGGCCCTATCGAGCGTCTCGACGATGAATGCCGCAGCCCCTTCGCCCAGCGTCATTCCGTCCCTGTTCTTATCGAACGGCATGCAGCCGTCGACGCTCATCGATTGAAGACTGTGGAATCCCGCGATAGACGTATCGATCAACGCATCCGAGCCTACGACGACCATCACGTCCGTCGTCCCGTTGCGAATGGCGTCAAGCGCGATTCCCGCTCCGGCTGTTCCCGCCGCGCACGCAGACATCGTCGTGTATACGGGACCGTGTATCCCCGTATGCGAAGTAAGCTGCGCAGTGCAGGAAGGCACGTCGATGAGCCAATCCGGACTATTGTCCTTGTTGTCGAGCAGGTTGCGAACAAACGCCGCGATTCGTTCATGTCCCGCAACGGATGTCGAGAACGACAAGCCGGCTCTTGCACCGAGCTTGGCGAGATCTTGTCGGGTTATGCGGCTGTTCTCCATCGCTTCGTCAATGGCCGCTATGGCCAAGCCGATCAACCGCTCTTCCTCGACAGGCAGCTCAAGCCTCCGATAGGGCTGATCGACCCCGCCCGCCACTTCGCTTTTCACGCCTAGCTTTACTAACATTTCATTGCGTTTCAGACCGCTTGCTTCGCTGGCTAGCGAATGGAAGAATGCTTCCTTGCTTAGGCCGCCCGGCGCGATGATCCCGATTCCCGTTACAACCGCTTGAGGCTTCCGCATGAACTATTCACCGGTCTGCTTGCGCAGCATTTCAGCGATCGTACGCACGCTATTGAAGATAGACAAGTCCGTACTTTGCGGCTTAACGCCGTACAGTTCCTTAATGCCGACAGCCAGCTCCAAGGCGTCAACGGAATCCAGATCCAGTCCTTCTCCCGCTTCGTTCACGTCGAACAACAACATGTCATCCTCGATTTCCTCAGGCTGCATGTCCAAGCCCAACCTTCTGACAATCATGCGCTTGATTTGCTCCTCCATCGTCTCCGTTGCCTTTACCTGTTCCATAAATCCAACTCCTCTTCGATTGTCATTTTGCCTGCAGGAACCCTGTTCTCCACCCATTGTATTTAAAAGCTACCTGACTTTCAATTTAATATGTAAAATTGGATATCTTGTAAAAAATGTCGAAATTTCTGATAGATTGTCATGTAGATTTCGCTCGATTCCCCCTAGAGAAATCCACCGCTAAAGTTCATTGACTACTCTGGAATCAAATGGTAACATGATCTGCGAAAGCGGCTATGAGGAGTGAGAACGAAGACATTGTACCTGTGAGTCGACATTCGGGGAGGTGAACATAGTAAATAGGCTTTACCATCTTATACGGCGGAGAGTTGAAGATGGAGAATAACAGCGTTATGCATGAGCCAATCGTCACGAAAGCCCCGCATGCCTTACACCCATCGACACTAGGCAACGACAAGCTGGATTCTCGTTTGATCCTGGTCAACCGTTATATCCGTAATTATTATGCAGAGCCCATCACGCTAGAATCGCTATCCGCGTTAATTGATTGCAACCCGGTCTACCTAAGCAATACGTATTCGAAAGTATTCAAAGTCCCTCCGATCCAATATCTTCAGAAGGTTAGAATGCACAAGTCCCGCCATTATCTAACGCATACAAATTTGACCGTTTCTGAAATCGCTCTCAAAGTTGGGTATTACACGGCTTCCCAATTCGGTGCCCTGTTCAAGAAGCACTTTAACCTGACGCCGAATGAATATCGCATGCATGACATGATGCTGCGAGCAGCCGAGAATCGATTCGGAGTTGATGGTACCGAATGCCACGAATGAATAACGCATTGGAAGCTCACGTCAGCATTACTTCCATCGTTGAAGAAATCCTGGAAACGAAGGGCATTGCCCCTAATCAGGATCTGGTTAGCGTCGGATTGGACTCGATCAAGGCTATTAATTTGGTCGTGCGATTAGAAGAGCAATTCAACATTATGTTCGAGGAAGATTTATTGAAAATCCAACACTTCTCATCGATTGACAAGATTAATCTCAGAATATTCAAAAAACTAGGGCTGGACAAGACTTCATAAATCCCTGATTACCAATACGAGGAGCGTCCCCCATGAAAATCAAGCTGCCTGTGAAGGAGCCGCTCGTTACGGTCTATAAGCATCACGCGCTCCCGCAAGCGATTCTCGCGGCACAATCGCCCGATCGCTATCATGTTCTGCTGCAACACTACATTCAGCTTTTCACAAGCGCCGACGTGCTCTCTGACCTGCATTGCGATATCCATTGGCTGGAATTCTGCATTCATGAATACGTGACCGAGATGAATCCCAACCCCTATCTGGACGTGGACATCGTTGTAGATCGGAGAACCATCAAGCCTGAGGAAATGCTCGACTTCCTGTATGCCAACCTTCAGCTGGGAAAGTACGTCTACATCTTCTACGACATGTACTATCTCGACCATAGCATGGCGTATAAGCAGGAGCATCGGCACAACAACTTCCTCGTCACCGGCTACGATCCCGGTGCTAAAACGTTCTCTGTATACGACTACAACTATAACGACAATCACAAATTGCAGGAGATGACCTTCTCCAGCGCCGAGATCTGCGATGCCGTCAATGCCTTGGAAGGACCGGATTGGGCGTACCGCGTCGCGCTGATCAAGCCGAAGCAGGATGACATGCAAGAACGAGTGACTTCTGCTCGGTTCGAGCAAGGGATCGTTGACTACTATTCGCGCCGCAACAATTTCGTGGCGTATGAGCAGATGCGTGAGCACGGACATTCGGTTAGATCCTGTCAGGACCAAGCTGTCTTCGGATTGGATGTCTACGATGTTGTTGCCGCCTATATCCCGCGAGTGCTGGATTATGAAGGGCCGCCCAGCATCCTGCCTTTCCATGCGCTGCTCGAGCACAAGGCTGTCCTGCGGCATTGGCTGCATACCTTCATACCGAATCGCGCGATATACTCGGAGCGGTTAGCGGAAGTGGAGAAGGAAGCATTACTGCTGCGCAATCTAGCGTTGAAGTACCATTTATCCGGCAATGTTAGCATCTTTAACCGATTGGTGCCTCAAGTCTTGCAGATTAAGAAGGTCGAGACGGAGCTGCTCGAGAACCTGCTTGATTATTTCCAAAAACCATTATGGAGAGATGCCGATGAAACCAACCCTGTCCGTCATTACTAGTACGTATAACAAAAGCAAGTACCTCGACATCACGCTGGCCGGATACCGCATGCAGCGCGACAAAAATTTCGAGCTTGTCATCGTGAACGACGGGGGAACCGACCATACGGAGGAGATCATCAGCAAGTACAGCAAGGACGTGCGAATCCGATACGTGTACCAGCCTAACACGGGAATTGCGGGAGCTCGCAACAAGGCTTTGGAAGCAGCAGAAGGCGATTTCATCCTGATTGTCGATGACGATAGAATTCCTTCTCCTGCATTTGTCGCCGAGCATCGCAAGACATTAGAGGCCGACAACAAGACGGTCAGCATCGGCAAACAACACCGCCTCGTCTCCTTCTATTCGAACCTGCTGAACTTCGAATACCAGCAATGGATGAACTTATTTAAAGATTTTCCGCATTTGGCCGAGAGCAAGGAAGAGGTCCAGCTCTTCACGGCAGAAGATCTTATGAATGATTGCGAGCATGTGCTCCAGACGTATTCGATCGGCGAATTCGATCCGGCGATGCTGCACCCTTATGTCGAACTGTACGGCAATGACCTGGATGGCTTCCATTTTGCGTGGTCCAAGGCGTTCGGCGGGAATATCGGCTATGACAGGCGGCACGCGCAGGGGGTCCGATATGACACGGACTACCGCGGATACGGCAAAGAGGATACCGATCTATCGTATCAGCTATACCTGCAAGGCTATCGCTATCGATTTGCGCCCAAAGCCGAGAACTATCACCAGGACCATCCAAGGAATATTCGCGAATATCAGCAGCATTACGCCAATTTTCGTCAATTCCAGGACAAGCATCGATCGCTGGAAGTGTATCTGCATACCCTCGACCATTTCGGAGAAATTTCGCAGTCTGATGCGAACGCCTTCTTGAGCATTCTTCACAAGGCCGGAAGCGACCTTCTGCCGTTAATCGGGGACTACGTCAAGCGCAACCAACCGTCGAACCCGCAGCATCGTCAACCCGTCGTTCAGGCGAAGGCTTTGTAAGCGCATAGCACAAATGCTCCCCAACCGGATCGCAGGCCTTCGCATGAAGCCTGTCTCCGTGCGGGGAGCATTCGTGCGCAATCGTCTATTTCTGAGCGAATATTTTCTTGTCGAAGAACAACAACACCGCAAAGAGAATAATGGCCAAGAGCAGAATCGACGCGCTGGAAATAAACGTAATCATCGTGAGATTGTTCTCGTTCTTGTAATAGATCAGCATGCTAAGCGGCATCAAACCGCCGCCGATTATGCTGGTCCATGCTTGCAGCACGGCCGTCTTCCTCATGCCGATCTCCTTGAATAGATAATAAAAGATCCCGTAAGCGAACAGCGTCAGCCAGCCGACAACCAGAATGTGCGCATGGCCGGGCACCATCGCGTAATCTTTCCTGCCCGCTATATCCGACCCTAGCATCGCGCCGATCAAGGCATATACCGCTGCAATGCGCATTAACCATTTGCTATATTTCACCATGTCCTATCGCTCCTCCGTCATTGTCATGCAATGGGCAGCGTAATTCGCACGCTGGTCCCCTCGCCGAGCTTGCTCATTAACCTTATGCTTCCGCCGTGCAGTTCGATGATCTGTTGGACGATCGTCAATCCAAGCCCCGTACCTTCCTTCGTTCGCGATGCGTCCGCTCGGTAGAACCGTTCGAACACATGCGGAAGCTCGTCCTCCCCGATGCCGATCCCTGAATCGATGAATTGGATCGTCACGTCCGTCTCCGAAACCTCGCTTTCGATTCGGATGGTGCCGTTACGCTTGTTATATTTCAGCGCATTCGTCAACAGATTGTCCCATACCGTCTCCAACAGACGCTTGTCGCCGTTATACTCGACCGGCGCCAGCTTATAATACAATTCGATGCCGTTGTCTTCGAGTCGCCAGACATAATTATGCGCCAGGCTCTTGATCTGCTGATCCAACGCGAACGATTCGCGCTTCAAGCGTCGGGTAGCCTGATCCAGCGACGTCAGCAGGAGCAGCTGTTTCGTGAGAATCGACAACCTTCGAGCCTCCGTCTGAATGATCGAAGCATAAGCCACTCGTTCCTCCTCGGTAGGCGTCTCCGCATGCAAGAGATCGGCATAGCCCTGAATGTTGAGCAGCGGCGACTGAAAATCATGGGATACGTTGCTGATGAACTCTTTGCGGGATTGATCGTTCTCATGCAGCTTCTTCGTCATCTCGTTGAAGCTCTTGGCAAGCTGACCGATCTCGTCTCGCCGGTCGATCCGCAGCAGATGATCGTACTTCTCCTGCGATATTTGCCTCGTCGCTTCCGTAAGCTGCGTAATCGGGCGGATGAGCCGCTTCGCAAAGATGAGCATGGCCAGCACGCTGATCGCAGCCATGGACAGGATCATGCCGGCGAAAATGATGTGGATCTCCGTCACCAGCAAGTCGAAGTTCGGACGGAGAAACAACCCGTAGCTCTCGCCTTGATAGCGAAAAGGCAGTCCGACCGTGTTCTCCAGCTCGTTGGCAAACATCCCCTTCATGAAGATGCTGCTCGGGAATTCCTTCATCCCGTGATAGACGTTGCCGTTCAGGACATGCCGGCGCACGGCATCCGGCAACGTCTCGACCGCAAATGCCCCTCCGAAAAATCGCGAATATCCGGAAGCTCCCGCGACATAGAGCTGATAGCCGGTCTGACCGATCGTGGCTAGATACCGCTCCAGATCCAGCTCATCCGTCGACTCGATATAGTGCGTTAATTGCCTTGCGATCTCGACATGCTTCTCGTCGTACTGCCGTTCCGTAACCGCGTAGTAGTACGTATTGGCGAGCAGGAACGCGATTAGCGTGCTGATGAAGATGATTAGAAGCATTGTGACGGTGAACTGCCGGTATAGCGTCTTCACGAGTGTCGAGCCTCCAGCTTGTAGCCGATGCCGCGAACCGTGACGATCTCGATATTGGCTCCCAGCTGTACCAAACGGTCCCGCATCCGTGCCATATGCGTATTCAGCGTGTAGTCGTCCCCTTCATAATCATGGCCCCAGATCTGCTCCATAATCGCGCTCCGTTCAATGACATGATTCGGCCGGCTAGCCAATAAGGCTAGCAGCTCGAACTCCTTGAGCGGCATCACGACAGATCGCTCGCCGGTCGATACCTCGAAGAGCTTGCGGTTGATCGTAACGTTGCCGACCTGTATGACGGATTGATATTCTTTTTCGAACCGCCGCAAGATGACGGCGATCCGAAAAAGCAATTCCCTCGGCTCGAACGGTTTCACCACATAATCCTCTGAGCCTGCCAGAAATCCGTTAGCCTTGTCTTCCAATTCGCCCTTTGCCGTCAAGAGCAAGACGGGAATCCCGTAGTCCCGGCTAAGGATTCTGGTTAATTCGATGCCGTCCATTCCCGGCATCATGACGTCAAGCACGGCCAAGTCGGGCACTTCCTCTTCCAGCATATCAAGCGCCTCGGCAGCGCTGTAGGCCTTCAGCACGCGATAGCCTTCGCGCGCCAGATGAATGCTCACCAGCTGCACGATGTTCATGTCGTCATCGATTACCATGATCTTCAGCATGATCTCCCCCCATCCAGGAACAGAACTCCGATGCTATTGCGATGGTGCAGCCGCCTTGGATTTGTCCTTCTCGAAGAACAGGATGATCGCCGGCAGCAGCATGCCGCGCACCAGGAAGGTATCCATTAGAATGCCGATGGCGACGATGAATCCGAAGACGAACAAGTCCGCGATCGGCATCGTCATCAATGCCGCGAAGGTGGCCGCCAAGATCAGGCCGGCCGACGAGATCACGCCGCCCGTATTGCGAATCGCGATTTCCAGCGCTTCCTTCACGCGATGCGTCTTGCGTTCTTCCAAGAAACGCGAGATCAGAATGATGTTATAGTCGATTCCAAGCGCCACCAGGAAGATGAACGCGTAGACCGGTACGCGCGTGCTTATCGCATCGTAGCCGAACAATACGTCGATCAAGAAGATGCCCAGCCCCAATGCCGCCACGAAGGAGATGAGGATCGTCGCCATCATGTAGGCCGACATCTTGAACGATCTCGTCATGACGAGCAGCAGCGCCAGAATCAGTACCGTCTCGAGAATGACGATCAGCCAGATATCGCTATTGTTGACCGCGCGCTCATCCGCCAGCTTCGGCGTTACGCCGCCGAAATGGATTTCCCCCGCTATGTCTTGTGCCGCCAGCATGCCGTCGCCGTTATCCCGCAGCGCATTGAGCCAGTCGATCGCCTCGACGGAATAGGGGTTATAATCAGGCGTCAACGATAGTTTGATGGCCTTCGCGTCTTCCGATACGTCAACCAATCGGACCGATGCTACAGCATCTTGATCCGCTAACGAGCTGCTGAAGCCTTCGATCTGCTGCTCGGTTAACGCTTGCTCGCTAACCACCAGCACCGATGTCGGAGCCAGTTCCCCTTTATCGTACTTACTCTCTACGATTTCATACCCTTCGCGCGAAGGCAAGTCCTTCGGGAAAGATTTTACCATATCGAACTCATAGTTCAGACTGAATACATTCAACGCGCCTGCAATCATTAAAATCCCGACGACTCCGCCGGCCAAGCCGGGCTTATTGACGACGAACCGCGCGACCGGTCCCCAGAAGCCATGATTCTCTTCCTTCGTGACGCCGAACTTCGGCACCTTCGGCCAGAAGGACTTGCGCCCGAATAAGGTGAACAACGCCGGAATTAACGTAACCGATGCCAGCATAATGATCAGCATCGTCGTGCCGAAGATCGGCGCGAAATTCTGGTAGTCGCGGAAGCTCGCGTAGAAGAGTACCAGCATCGCCGCAAATACCGTGCCGCCCGCAAGAAATACCGGCTCTCCGGTTGCCCGCATCGCATGCTTCATCGCTTCGAATTTGCTCTCGTGGCGATTAAGTTCTTCGCGGAAGCGGGAGAATACGAACAAGGAGTAATCGATGACGGCCGCGAACAGCAGGATGCTCATGATCGAAGTCGTCGAGTTGTTAATCTCGAGACCGCCTGCTCCCATCAAGGCGACCGTCTGATTCACGACTTGGTACACGATGGCAGTCGCGAGCAGCGGAATGAGCGCCAGCAGCGGCGAGCGGTAGATCGCGATAAGCAGCAGCAGGATAATGCCGATCGTTGACATCAGCAGCACAATATCCGCGCGTTCGAACAGCTTCAACGTATCGCCTGCGATGCCGGCAGGTCCCGTAATGCGGAACGTCATGTCCGACAGGCCTTCCGCTGCCTCATTGCCGATCTCCGCGACCGCTTCGACGGCGTCGCCGATCTGGCGGTTGTCGGCTGCCGGGTCCAGCGTCATCGGAATAATCATCGTCGATTTATCCGCTGACTTGAAGCCTTCCAGCGCCGGCGCCGGCAAGGTCGCTATGTCAACGACTGCATCGACGCCTTCCACATCCGCGGCTACGATCGCGTCGACGATCTTGAGCACGCCGTCGACATCCACTTCGCCGTTCGCGTTATGGAAGACGAGAATGCCCGGCGTTCCCTGATCGTTGGGAAAATATTGCTCCAGCTTCTCGTTGGCGACGATTGCTTGCGCTTCATCCGGCAGCGATTGAAAATTCGTTACCTTGTAGTCGCCTAGCTTCGGTCCGGCACTTAATCCAATCATCAGCACAAGCCATACGATCAGCGTAATCCGCATGCCGCGCTTGGTCGTCACCCAATCCGTGATCGGGCGTAATAAACTCTTCATTGTAATCCCCTTCCCGTTGTCGTGAAATGTACTGCTCGCTTGCGTTGTGCTTGCTCGCATTACATGATAAGCCGTCTACATAAACTCAACATAAACTTAGGATGCTCTCCGGCATTATTTGCAAACGCATCGCCATCTGTCGAAGCGGCGACAAGGCCGCCTCAGGCTCGTGCGGTTACCGGAATCAGATTCACTTTATGCGGCAATTCAATAACGAAACCGAATCGACGCCGACCAAATATAGGAAAAGCGAGAGAGCCTCTTGATTGAAATGAAAAGAGAATGCCCAACGAAAGGGCATCCTCTACCATTGCTTCCTAATGCATGTTTTTGCTGGATCGTCGGTTTTACGCCAAAAAAGACGTTTCATTCAAGGCCGGACTATCATTTGAACTCCGGCAAAGGTATGACAAAATTCAAATCTGCGATTTCTATATCATTCATAATTGGCCACAAAACCATTTGGTACTCATCAGGCGACTGGATCGCCGGGTAGGATCTTGTGAATCGGTATGAATCATCGCCAATACGCCGGGGATTGCCAATCGGTTGAAGACGAGTTCTCGATTCATCGTTAGTCCATATGATCCAGGAATCATATTGTTCATAGGGCTGTGAGCCCTGCACCTCGTAGTCTATAATGGTTTGATCACTGCCATATTCGATATGATGGATGATGAGGCTTCCTGCTTCCCCTTGCGAATAGATGGCCGGAAATTTGCTTGGCAGCGTGGCAACTGCAAGCTTGCCTTCGTGTTCTGGAACTCGCTGTACGACTTTAATAACAATCGAGTTCGGTGTTCTTTCCGGTGGAATATAATCTTTTGTAATCATGTATTTACCTTCCGTCTCGATACCAAGAGTTGCCCCATTCATATCTTGCAATTCAATTCCTCTATCGTCAAATACCCTAAGCAGCATATTCGAGTAATGACCCAAGCCGCTTTTATTCGATTCCATCTGAATTCTTATTGAAATGGGAGTCAGTGTTACTTTGGAAATGCCTATGTGCAAATCGTCTTTTTGCTTGGCGATGGCCGGCTCCAAGACTGCGATATTCTCAACACCCTTGACGACTGTTTCAAAGTTCCATTTTCCTTCTATCCTTGCTTTGCTTCCATCCGCATTGGATTTCGTTACATGCTTTAAATTTATTCCTATTTCAAATTCATGGGGGAGGCTGACTTTTTTCACCGGTGCCGCATGAAATACTGTAGCTGTATAGCCGTTCATCGCTTCTCTTGTAGCCTTATGGATGCTGGTCATCTGGATATGGTCAGTCCAATCCGCCCCGTTGACCGTGATCGATCCCCGACTAAACAACTGCTCGATCTCAACATCAGAAGGATGTATCAAACCGACAGCCAGGCGAATCCCGTCATACACAACCTGGTCTAATACAATCTCGATATCATGATCGACAGCCTCCAGGTTGACGCTCGCGTTATTATTCACGTGTTCATGCCGTTCCAATCCATAATCACCGGCTGTCCCGAACGCCGATCCGAGAATAGGAACACGACTCAAATATTCCGCCATCGTGGGGGATACAAATCCAAGAGATATCCCCCCTACAACGAGGGACATTACAATGGCTGCCGTTATTCCAAGAAAACCGTTATGCTTTCGATTAACCCTCGGCTTCATAGGATATGAAGCAATAATATCGGATGACATCACCTTATCTTTCACATCAATATGCGGCAATGTCACGCTTTTAACTGCCATTCGAATATCTTCATCTGGTCGATAAGAATTTTTCATGTGATGCACCTCCCTGCTTACTATTTAGATAAGTCCTCAACGTTTTGATCGATCTCTCGTAGCTTTTTCTAACTGCTGCCTCTGTCATTTGCAGAGTGTCGGCAATCTCGCAGAAGCTTTTATCCTCCAATGTGCGAAGCAGCAAAATCGTTCGAGCCTTCGGCCGTAATCGATCTAGCCCAGCTTGCAGCAATGGATCGTAACTGACTTTCTCCTCTACTGGATTTGTGTAGTCGGGTTGGAATAGCAGCCTCATTAGCTGGCTGTGTTTTTTTCTTCTTTTTAATTTATTTAGGCACTGGTGGTAGGCAATTTTGTACAGCCAGGCGGAAAATGATGTCCCCTGACGGAACTGGGAGAGGTTCTGTAATCCCTTGATAAACACATCCTGTACCGTGTCTTCTGATTCCTGAACGCTGCCAAGCATATGGTAGCAATATTTAAATATGGACTGCTGATATTGCTCAATAACGATTCCGTAGCTGTTCTTGTCACCGCCATCAATCGCTTCAATAATCTCCTCTATTCCATTCAAATAGTGGCCCTCCTTTCATTGGTTATACTGTATAACAAGTGATCATCAATTTTTGCGACATATAAATTTATAGGAAGAAAAAAAGAATGCCGGAAGCCGACACCCCTTCTACCGAACCCTGATCCATGCCTGTGCGTACCCGCATTGGTCACAGCAAGTCCGAACTATGGTCCTTACAGCCTTGCGCGGCCTGAGTAAAGTCTCCTCCGGGATACAATTCGGGAAGCACCCGGCATTTCCCTTCCTCCAATCCTATGCCCTGACACCCTACGCCGCATTAGATTCATGCAATTGTATGTATTTTTCTGTATATCTGACCGGTTACTATCACAAACTCTGCAAATTCTCAACAATTCTCACGCCACACAATAATTGGGCGGCGTCAGAACTCCTGAGAAAACGGAGGTGAAAAAGCTTGATTTTACAAAGACTGGTTTCACAATTATTGAGACTGATTAACAACCAAAAGACAAAAGCGAACTAGAAAATCATAATTTCAGAGAATACCCTCCAAAACGATTTGCATAATTATAAGAAAGACGGCGCCTTCGGTGTCCGACCGCCGAGCCTCCGTCCTTCTTAGCTTCGCATCAGCTCCCTGTTGTTTCCCACTACACTGCCAGTCACGACTTCCCGCAAAGCAGTTGCCTGCCATTGCCGTTGTTGGTGTTTAAACGCTCACTCACTTGTTATCTTTCAGCAATAATTATATAACGGAGCCCGCAAAACCCGCGTGGCTCCGTTATTGTTATTACATTATTAATCCCAGGCAGGCAATAAAAGTACCCTGTGTTTCAGGAAAAGATCCGTTCCGTACGGTAAAGAGTAAAAGCCCATTCTCTCGAATGGACTCTCGCTCTTTGTTCCTGCCCTCCGCCGGTATCGTCTTCAGAAGCTCGAGTCAATCCTTCATCTGTATCATGTTCACGATCGCGGCTACCGCTTCGGCTCTTGTTACCGCTGCATCAGGCGCAAACTGTCCGCCGCTTCTCCCTTGCAGGATTCCCGCTTGACGAACCGCGGCTACCGCTCCCTTCGCCCAGGCTGGAATGTCCCCGTCATCGGCAAACCCGGTTATCGCGTCGGTATCGGATTCGATGTCCGCGGCCCGCGCAATCATGACTGCCATCTCCGCCCGGGTAATAGTCGCTGCCGGACGGAAGCTTCCGTCGCCGTAGCCGGTCACGATCCCCGCTTCCACGGCCTGTGCAACGGCTGCCCGGGCCCACGCCCCGATCTCCGCCGTATCCGTGAATGTCCGTTCCGTTCCAGTTGCCTGCGGCTTCGGCGCGTTCATCAGCATTACCGTAAATTCAGCGCGCGTGACGGCGGCATTCGGTTTGAACGTACCGTCGGCATACCCTTTGACGATACCGGCACCGACGGCCGCTTGAATGCTCCCTTCCGCCCAATGGCCGGAGATGTCGCTTAGGTCGATCGTCTGCTCCCCGTCCGGCGCGGACACCGTCTCTCGATCAACGGTGAATACCGCAAATTTCGTGAAGTGGTTCACGCTTGCCGTAATCGTATTTCCGTTAACCACGCCGCCGACTTCTACCCACACCTGCTTCGATTCGTCATAGAAGAATACGGAAGGCTTTTGACCGTCCGTCAAGGTTGTCGGATCGAACACGAATGTCAGGGCAACATCCTTGTTAAAGTTTGCAGCGGCGCTTTTCATAATTTCATAGATCGGACTGAGCGGCAGATCGTCCTCCTTGATCAGCTTATGCGTGTCCGTCACGGTTTCGATCGTGATTTTCAATTCTTCATCGGAAGCGCCGGCAGGGATGACGATCTTTATCGCATCACCCATGCGAACCTCGCCCGAGCGGCCGACAGGGATCGTAATCGTACCGTTTGTCGATGTGACTGTGCCATGGCTCGGAGCCGTTCCGCCAGCGCTCCCGCCGCCGCCGTTGTCGGTGCCGCCTCCGCCGCCGCTCGCGTTACCGTTCGTTGCGACCGCGATGCTTTCGCTGTCGTTCGATATATTGCCCAGCCTATCGATCGCCTTCATCGTGTAGTGGTACGTTCTCGATGCCGCAAGTCCCATATCGACGTAAGTATTCTCTGCCGTCTCAGCAACCATGACGCCGTCGCGATAGACCCGATAGCTCGCCACTCCCGAATCATCGCTCGCGGCGAGATACAGCGTGATCGCGGTCGTTGTTATCTCACCCGGCGTAACGATTACCTGATCCGGCGCGATCGTGTCCGCAAGCACGCCGTACGTAGAAAAATGGCCGACCGACGTCGTGATGCCGCTGTCCGTCACGCGGGAAGGCTGGTACTCCCACTTGCCTGTCGTTTCATTGTAATAGTAGACGGCGAGCTTGTTCAGATCTTCATTCGCATCGTATCCGAGTGTAATCTCTACGGGTTGGTCAATCGTCATGCCTTCGAAATGATAATCGATCACTTGCCCTGCTAAGGAAAGCTTGACATCTCCGGATGGCACGGAACTCGACTCCCTCACCGTCAACGTCGCCCCCGGGGGAATCGACAGCCCCTCAGGCAGACGGATGACAAGCCCACCAGGGAACGTCAGCGTACGAACCGACGGATCGAGTGCGACCGGCACCCCCATCGCTTCATCGGCCGAGACGTTTACCAACAGCTGATACGTAAGCTGGTCCTGATTCTCCGCGGTGACCGTAATGCGAATCGAATTCGGCCCGACCGTCAAATTAGAAACGTTGTAAGCATATACGGCATCCGTAACCGATTGATAAGTCGCGCCCGTGACCGTCACGGACTGGGCCGGATCCCCTTTGGTTAGATAAAGATTAAGACTCGTCACCGTCTTCGCCGCATCGAATTCATAATAGATGTTCGACGGCGAGAATACCGGATTGAGCATGCCTTGGTCGACGGACAGACCCGACAACAACGCGTTGGTTGAAGCCCATCCCGCATACAGCGTGAAGTCTGCATTCCCGATGGGCAAGACGAAATCATATGGCGACGTCAAGCTGTGATCCGTGTACCACCCGACGAACGCGAAGCCCGACCTCGTCGGGTCCTCCGGCTCGATTGCCGGACTGCCATAGCGCACGGTCTGGACGTTGACGGGCGAACCGCCGTTGCTCTCGAAGCTGATCGTGTACGGGTTGGCCGACCATTGCGCATAGAGCGTCACGTCGGCCGTGCCGATCGTATACGCGCCGCCTGCGGGGTAGCTCGTCCCGCTGCCGTTCGCCGCCGTGTTCCAGCCCGCGAACGTGTGCCCCGTCTTCGCCAGTCCGCCGGTATTGCCCGGCAGCGTGATGGCGGTGT
>JAEZCJ010000154.1 GCA_023433615.1 Bacillota bacterium
TCTTCTTCCGTGCAGAACCAGGCTTCCGGCTTCGTCTGCTCGTAGCTTCTGCTGCCGGGGACGTGATAGATTTTATCGCCGCGCGAATTGATGTTCCCCTTGATTGACGGCGATGCGCAAGCCTCGCTTATGCCCTCTTCCGGATTGGATTCGCCGCCATCCTGCGAAGCTGCCCACAACCCGGCGCCCTCCTGTCTAGCCGCACGTTCAGCATCCAAGAATCGGTCAGCCATCGTGACGTCGGGCGAGATCGTCATGACATTCGCATAGCCTTCGCGTATCAGCCGCTCATTGAACATGACGCTCTCGCCCTCGAGGAAGGCGAATCGCAGCAGCCTTCCGTACCTGTCCGTCTCCGACACATCCCGAAAGAGCCAGACGCCCTTCCCCGTAAGCTCTCGCTTCGCATAATCCGATGCTTCTTTCCCATACGGCTCGGCCTTGCCGAACGTTTCCGGCGTATCTGCCCCGACCAGCCTCACCTTGTCCCCCGCCGCCGTCTCGAACGTATCGCCGTCGATGACTCTTTTCACGACCGCATGGTCAGGCGTTCGTCCCCCGAGCTCGGGATACGCCTGCCGGATCGCGTCCCAATCCGCTTCGCCGGCGTAATCGGGCTCAGCGGCACAGCCCATTGCCAGCAGCGTTGCTACCAGCAACAGCCCGATGGCGGCGGCCATGCGCCCGCCTGGTCTCATCTGCACAACGTAATCCTCCCCATGTAACCCTTCCGTCATTCGCGGATGCTTTCGTATGTAACAATCGCCCTCGCCGGGAAGCATGTCGCTCCCGACAAGGACGATTCGGATTCATTCTTGCGTTCCGGCCTCGCTAATCGTCTGAATCAATGAACGGCAACCGGCTCTCGATGGGTGTGCTCCGATATATCGCTCAGCGCTTCCCCCGCTTCGTTAACGAATACTTCCCTCACGGCTAGGTCGCCGATCGAGACGATACCGGCCAGATCCCCGTTATCCACCACCGGCAGCCGGCGGATCTGATTGCTTGCCATCACGCGTGCGGCTTCATCGACGGACGTCGAGGACGGGATCGTCTTGATCGAGGACGTGATGACCTCGGATACCGAAGTCGAGCCCGAATGCTTCTCCGCGTAGCCGCGCACGACAAGGTCGCGGTCCGTGACGACGCCGATCAGCTTCTTGCCCTCGACGATCGGAACGAAGCCGATATCATGCTGCTTCATGAGCACGGCAAGCTCATAGATATTGTCCTTCGTCGTAGCCGTTACGCAGTCGGTGGACATGATTTCCTTCACTGTCTTGGCCATGGTCGCCCTCCTCAGAGTTGTTCGATTCGCTCATGCTGACGGACAGCGCATCAACCTGAGACCGCGCATTGCCGTCTCAGCCGTCCGACGATTAGCTTCACCGATTGGGGAGTCGACCATGCAGCCGTATCGATGTCAATCCTTCTCACTGCCGCCGCTGACCGGTCAAGCCTCTGCCGCGTAGTGCTCGGCCATGCCGATCAGCAGCCTGGCGGACACGAGCATCGCCCGTTCATCGACGTCGAATCTCGGATGATGATGCGGGTACACCGCATCGAGCTCCGGATTGCCGGCGCCGACGAACATGAAGCAGCCTGGAATCCGCTGCAGATAGTAGGCAAAGTCCTCGCCGGCCATGATCGGCGGCGTAACCTCCGCCGATTCGGAGCCGAAGGCGTCTGCCGCTACCTCGAAGAAGCGGTCAATCTCGCGCTCGTCGTTGACGACGGCCGGATAGCCGTCCCGATAATCGAGCTTGCCCGATGCCCCATGCATGGCGCAGGTCTGCTCCACGAGCGCAGCCAGACGCTCCTTGATCCTGCTGCGCACGCTTTCGTCAAATGTTCGGACGGTTCCCTTCAGCAGGCAGCGCTCCGCAATGACGTTCGCCGTTGTGCCCGCATGGAACGATCCGACCGTAACGACGGAAGGCGCAAGCGGGTCGACGCTTCGGCTGACGATCGTCTGGAATGCTTGCACGAGCGCCGAACCGATGACCACCGTGTCGATCGTCTCGTGCGGCAGCGCGCCATGGCCTCCCTTGCCGACGATCTCCACGGTATATTCGTCCGCTGCAGCCATCAACGGACCTGCCTTAGTCGCTAGCTTGCCGAAGGGAATCGGCGACCATAGATGGACGCCGTATATCGCATCTACGCCTTCCAGCGCGCCGGCCGCAATCATTCCGACGGCGCCTCCGGGCGACACCTCTTCGGCCGGCTGGAACAGCAGTCTGCGCTCGCCGGCCAATTCGCCCTGCATTTCGATATAATAAGCAGCTACTCCCAACAGCGCCGCGGTGTGGGCATCATGTCCGCAGGCGTGCATGACGCCCGGCACCGTCGAACGATACTCGCAGCTCTTCTCGTCTTGGATCGGCAGCGCGTCGATATCCGCCCGCAGCGCAATGACAGGGCCAGGCTTCGCGCCTCGTATAACGGCCATTACGCCGTGCCCGCCGCCGACGCTTGTCGTGACCTCGCAGCCGAAGCCGGCCAGCTTCTCCGCAATCCATGCTGCCGTTCGCTGCTCCTCATAGGAGAGCTCCGGATTACGATGCAAGTACCTGCGCCACTCCACCATGTCCGCATATCGCTTCTCCATTGCCTCTGCGACTAACTGAGCTTTCTGCACACGTCCGTCCCCCTTGCTCTCGCATCGCCGGATGACAGAAAACGATCTCCTGCCGAAGCCGATGCCTCTGTCCAACAGTGTACCAGAATTGCGGGGCATTCGTGTAGTCCGAGCGTCGCGCTTGCTTGCGATCATGTTCGTAAAACTGTCACTTTTGGCAATTGAGCGCTTTCGACTAAGGCTTGCACGCATCTGGGAAACATACTAATATGAGTAGAGATGCCGCCCGCGAGTACGCCGGGCATGGCGCAGATTACGAGGAGGGCTTATATAGCATGCTTATTCAGAACAGCGGCCTTAACGGCATGACCAGCGATCTGGCACATCTTGACGAATCCGCGGAGAAGCTCGGCTTTGTCCGTTGGCAATGGGAATATAACCGCGCAACCTATGATCTCAAGCTGGAGGATCGCACGAACGGCGCCGAATACTTCCTGCGCGTCCATGCACGCACCGTGGAAGGCAAGCTGGAATCGCCGCATGCCGTGCTGGCCGTCGATTCGGTCTATATCGGACGCGCTACGTTCCCTCACGGCCTGGACTACGAGTCCGCGATTCCGCAGCCGATCATGAATACGGCGAATCAACGGCTCGAAGACTTGAAAGCCGCGCTTGCATAAGGCGCATACCCGGCTATGAAAGAGCCGCACAATACTGCTCGGGGAAGACCGGACTTCCTGCTCTTGATATTCACCCTTCTGCTTGTCGGCTTCGGGCTGGTGATGGTATTCAGCGCCAGCTCGAACATCGCCGCCACATCGGATTCCTTCGGCCGAGACGCCCTCTATTTCACGAAACGGCAGCTGCTCTTCGTTGCGGTCGGCACGGTCCTGTTGCTCACGCTGATGAACATTCCCTACACGGCATTCAAGCGCGGCTTCATCCTCTACTTCATTCCAGTCGTCATCCTGCTGGGGCTCGTTCCCTTCGTCGGTAAAGAAATTAATGGCGCTCGAAGCTGGTTCGGCATCGGCTCGTTTGGCATTCAGCCGACCGAATTCGCGAAGCTCGCCATCATTCTCTACCTCGGCAGCATTATCACGAAGAAGGGCGAGAAGTTCAGGGAGTTCAAGCGAGGATTGCTGCCGGTCATGGTCATCGTAGGCGGCATATGCGGATTGATCATGCTGCAGCCCGACTTAGGCTCCTGCCTCGTGCTGGCCGTTAGCGCAGGCATGGTCATTATCGCAGGCGGCGCGAATCTGAAGCAGGTATTCTTGGCAGGCGCGGTCGTATCGATGGTCGTGACGGTATTCGTATCGGTCTCCATGGTGGCGAATCCGGATGTCTGGGCCTACCGGGTCGACAGGTTTACCTCTTACTTGGATCCGTGGCAGGACGAGCAAGGCAGCGGTTATCACTTGATCAAGTCGCTTGAAGCGCTGGGACACGGCGGGCTGACAGGCGCAGGCTTCGGACATAGCGTGCAGAAGCTTAAATATTTGCCCTTCCCTTACAACGACTTCATCTTCGCGATTATTGCCGAAGAATTCGGCTTTATCGGTTCCGCTCTGTTCCTGTTGGCCTACCTCTTCTTCATCTGGCGGGGCCTCCTGATCGCGCTTCGCTGCCCGGATATCTACGGAACGGTCGTAGGCGTCGGCATCATGAGCCTGATCTCGATCCAAGCCGTCATTAATATCGGCGGCGTCATCGGAGCCATCCCGATCACCGGCGTTACGCTGCCGCTGATCAGCTACGGCGGCTCATCGATGCTCGTAACGCTGGCCTGTCTGGG
The DNA here is from genome assembly GCA_023433615.1 of Bacillota bacterium. Lineage (GTDB taxonomy): Bacteria > Bacillota > Bacilli > Paenibacillales > Paenibacillaceae > Paenibacillus_I. The sequence continues at coordinate 4,380 of JAEZCJ010000154.1, forward strand.
CGTCCTGCTCAGCATCTCGCGCGAGTACAATCGGCCGGTAAGGCCGGATCGCAGCACGAGCAGACAATCCGCGAGCACGCCGCGTTTCCGAACGGTCAAATCATGAATCGAATTGCACAGCGTAAAGGCCCGCCGAATCTCGGCGGGCCTTCCTTACGTGAATTGAGCTGCTAATTCACGCGATGAGTAGTCGCTTCTTCCTTCTCTTCCTCACGGAAGGCAACCCCTTCAACCTTCACGTTCACTTCGACGACGGTTAGTCCCGTCATATTCTGCACCGATTCGCGCACGCTGTCCTGCAGCTGCCGACACACTTCGTGGATCGGGATTCCATAGTGCACGATGACGCGAAGATCGATCGCTGCCTCCAGCTGGCCGACCTCGACCGACACGCCTCTCTGTGCGTTCTTGCCGCTTAGCCGCTTAGCCAAGCCTTCCGATATGCCGCCGGACATCGCGGCAATCCCCGGAGTTTCTAGTGCTGCCAGTCCTGCGATCGTAGCGACCACATCGTCGGAAATCCGGATGATGCCGGGTTGAAGTTCTTCGGTCATCTGATTCAACTCCTCATAGATTCCATATACAATTATTGTAATGGATGCGGCGCGTCGAAGCAAGGCGAGGCAACGCATTCCAGCAAGCCCATGTTTACTTCATCCCGCTTTTCGGCTATATTACGCTTAGAATATTTTCCAGAAAGATCCTACTATGAGAGCGAGGACCAGCGTTTGAAGAAAAACCTTTTCTTTATTGCCCTGATCTCGACCTTCCTGCTCAGCGGAATCGCGCATTACGCGCACTTCGGCGCAATCGCGGAATTCGCGATTTCGGCCATCGCGATTCTATTCGTCGCCGGTTTCCTCGGCAAAGCGACGGAGAGCGTCGCGCATTATGCAGGCCAGCGGCTCGGCGGCTTCCTGAACGCGACGTTCGGCAATGCTGCCGAGCTGATCATCGCGATTTTCCTGATCAAGGAAGGCCTATTCGACATGGTGAAGGCGAGCTTGACCGGCGCCATAATCGGCAACCTGCTTCTGGTGCTCGGCCTTAGCCTGCTGCTCGGAGGATTGAAATTCAAGGAGCAGCGCTACAATGTCCGAGTAGCCGGCCATAATGCCACCTTGATGATTCTGGCCGTCATCGGTCTGTTCGTCCCGGCCGTGTTCGTGAAGAGCGAGCACTTCTCGCTCGAGAAGGACCAGATGCTGAGCCTGATCGTCGCCGGCATTCTGATTATCGCTTACGTGCTGTGGCTCATCTTCTCGATGATTACCCACAAGGACATGCTCGCGGACGAGGAGACGAAGGCCGATCACGGCGAAGAAGCGGCCTGGAGCAAAGGCACCTCGATTCTGTTCCTCGTCGCCGCGACCGTCATGGTGGCGCTCGTAAGCGAATGGATGGTCGGCACGCTGGAAACTTTCGCGCACGAATTCGGGCTGTCAGAGCTGTTCCTAGGCGCGTTCGTCATCGCGATCGTCGGCAATGCGGCCGAACACAGCGCGGCCGTGATGCTGGCCATGAAGAACAAGATCGGAGCCGCGGTCGAAATCGCGATCGGAAGCAGCCTGCAGATCGCGCTGTTCGTCGCGCCTGTGTTGATCTTCGTCAGCGCGATGTTCGGCAATACGATGGATATCATTTTCACGCCGATCGAATTGACCGCCATTGCCGTATCGGTCTTCATCGCCAAATCGATATCCCAGGACGGCTCCACGAACTGGTATGAAGGCGCGCTGCTTATAATGGTGTACATCATCCTAGGCGTAGCCTTCTACCTCGTATAGGGTCGGCTTGTGATCGCGATGTAACGCTTTGGAGCTGATTCGACGTCGAATCTTGAACGCTGGCGAACTTTCCGGTGCTCATGTGGCTTTGACCACATTCCGCTCCTCAATTTCTACCATCGTTCAACCTAAGCGTATGCTTCCGATGTGTGTTTCCTTCGGAAACACTTGAGGCGCTGACAACCGATCATTTGAATATTAAACCCATTTTTTTCAAGCGGTTCCGATTGCGGCTTGTGCCGCATACGAACCGCTTCTTTTTTCAACTAAAGCGTGAGTTCATACAAGGAGTGATCAGAATGGCGCAATTCGAGAATGGCTTACAAGCGAGGCTGCAGGTTGAACCGCGGCTTATCAATCCGAATGCAACCGATAATGCGAAGCGATTGATGGCGTACCTATGCGACAGCTATGGTACAACGATGCTTACGGGTCAGCAATACGGCGTATTGTCG
>JAEZCJ010000167.1 GCA_023433615.1 Bacillota bacterium
CAGCCCCCATACGGCTGCATGGGGGCATGGATTGTATACGCCTCCGGCAACCCGGCTATCATCGCTTGCGCATTAGACCCGTGGCTTTGCGTCCCTACCTTTCGATAGGTTTGCCTTTATCGAACTCTATGGAACTGCTGAACGGACAAGCAATATTGCCCTTATCGCTATATTACGAAAAAACTCTTTTCTTGTCGACCATTATCTGTTCCCTCTTCAATCTCTGACCGGCCGGCTCTTCCGCATGCCGCGAAGGACGAAGAAGAGGTTGGCCGGACGCTCGGCGATTCGCCTGGAGAAATAGGCATACCATTCGGAGCCGAACGGCGTATATACCCGAACCCTGTATCCTTGCGCGGCTAGCTGCAGCTGCAGCTCCTCCGCGATGCCGTATAGCATCTGGAATTCGCAGCGCACCTTGCCGACGCCACGCGTATGCCGCACCTTGCGCAGCCGTTCGATGATCCGTTTATCATGCGTCGCGATCGCCGTATAGCAGCCGGACCTCATATGCGCCTCCGCCAGTATCACGTACTGGCGGTCCACCTCACGCTTGCGCGAAAATGCGACGCTGGACGGCTCCATGTAGGCGCCCTTGACGATACGCACGTTGGCCCCGATCCGCTCTAGCCGAAGCCGGTCGCGAGGCGTTCGATACAGGTAGGCTTGCAGGACAATGCCGACATGCCGCTTGCCGAACCGTTCCGCCAGCCGCTCGAACAGCCGCAGCGTCGCATCCGTCACCGAACTGTCCTCCATATCGATCCTCACGAAATTGCCATGCTCCTTCGCGCGTCCGACAATCCGTTCCATGAGCGCCGCGCACAGCGATTCGTCCACGAGCAAGCCGAGCTGAGTGAGCTTGACGGATACGTTGGCGTCCAGCTTGTGCTCGCGGATCGCGTCGAGCGTCCGCAGCACGACCTCCGCAGACTGCTCCGCAAGCTCCCGGCTGTCCACGCTCTCGCCAAGATAATCCAGCGTTACGGCGAGTCCCTTGCGGTTCAGCGACTGAACCTTCGCAATCGTCGCTTCCAGCGTCTCCGCCGCGACGAAGCGGGAAGCGCCGAGCTTCATGCCATGCGTCGTGACCAGACTCCTCACGAGCCGATTGCCGGTAACCGACAGCACCGTCTTACGAAACAAGCGAACGCCCTTCATTCGCCCGCCTCCTTCCGATCTTCTAGCTGCGAGATTCAGCGTCCAAGATTCGACGTCGAGTAAGCATCGAAGCATCCGCATCGCGATCACAAGCGAACCCTATAGGAGCTCAGAGGTTAGCTTCGCTTGCGTGAATTGCATCAGATAATCGGGGCCGCCGGCCTTCGAGTCGGTGCCGGACATATTGAACCCGCCGAACGGATGGACGCCGACGATCGCGCCGGTGCAGCCGCGATTCAAGTACAGGTTGCCGACGTGGAATTCGGCTGCCGCGCGTGCCAGGTGCGCGCGATTGTTCGAGAATACGGCTCCCGTCAGCCCGTATTCGGTATCGTTCGCGATCCGAAGTCCGTCCTCGAAGTCCGTGCATGGCGTGCAGGCAAGCAGCGGGCCGAATACCTCCTCTTGCATGATCCGCGCAGCCGGCGGCACATCCGCAGCGATCGTCGGCTCCAGGTAATAGCCCGGGCGCGCGATCCTCTTCCCGCCCAGCACCAGCTTCCCTTCCCGCTTCGCGAGCTCGAAGTAGCCCTCAATCCGCGCACATGCCGATTCATCGATGACCGGCCCGACATCGATGCCATCTTCCAACACGCCGCCGACCTTCAGGCCGAGCGTCAGCTCGACCGTCCGATCCAGCACCTCCCGATAGACGGCGCGATGCACGATCGCGCGCGAGCATGCCGAGCACTTCTGGCCTGCGTAACCGAACGCCGAGCGGACGATCGCGCGCGCGGCCGCCTCCAGATCGGCGTCCTCGTCGACGAGGATCGCGTCCTTCCCGCCGAGCTCCCCGATGAATCGCTTGAGCCAGCGCTGCCCCGGCTGGACGCGAGCGGCCAGCTCGTGGATCCGCACCCCGACCTCCCTCGAGCCGGTGAACGCGATGAAGCGCGTCAGCGGATGCTCCACCAGCACGTCCCCGATGACGCTTCCGTCGCCCGCCGCCAAGCTGATTACGCCCTCCGGCAGCCCGGCATCGGCCATCAGCTCGACGAACTTATAGGCAATGACAGGCGTCAAGCTGGACGGCTTCACGACAACCGTATTCCCGCCGACCACTGCCGCGGCCGTCATGCCGGCAAGAATCGCCAGCGGAAAATTCCATGGCGCAAGGATGACGCCTGCGCCGAGCGGAATGTAGGCAAGCTCGTTCTTCTCGCCCGCCAGTCGGACCAGCGCGCTGCGTCCGCGTTCGACCAGCTCCAGCATCTGGCGGGCGTAGTACTCGAGGAAGTCGATCGCTTCCGCCGCATCGGCATCCGCTTCGACCCGGCTCTTGCCGGCTTCGAGCATCAGCCATGCCGTGAACTCGGGCTTGCGCCGCCGCAGCATCGCGGCAGCCTTCAGCAAGTATTCGGCCCGCCGATCCGGAGCAGTCCGCGACCAGCCGGCGAACGCTCTATGCGCTGCCGCGACTGCCCGTTCCGCGAGCAAGGCGTCCGCCTTGGCGGACTCGCCGATGACCTGGCGGCCATCCGAAGGATTGATCGAGACGATCCGCCGAGCGGTATCGACGGGGCGGCCGCCGATCCAGAGCGGGTAGCGGCTGCCGAGCTTCCGCGTCACGGCAGCGATCGCTTGCTTCAGCTTCGCCTCCTCGGCACTGTCTCCGAAGTTCGTCAGCGGTTCAGGACGATACGGTACCATAGGCAATCAGCTCCTTATGCTTCATCTATATGCGCCTGGTCCTGTCCGCTAGGCAGCGAATCGTCAGCTAACGGCAATCCGCGCCGCCCGTGCAACAATTCGCATGCCCTGCGCGTCAATGAACGTAACAACATGCGCTGCGGGAGACCGATCATAGATGCAAGCAGCAACAGACAGTCCATCATTCAAGGGAGGTATAGGTTATGCGTGGTAAAAGTATGCTCGCCGCATTCGTAGCCGTGACGCTGCTCGTAGCGCCAGCGATGTCAGGCGGCGGAACGAACAAGGCTGCGGCAGACAGCGGCATCCGAGTGGTCGTGCGGGGCGAGACGCTTCAGCTCCCTGCACCGGCTTCGCTATCCAAGGGAACAACGCTCGTTCCGCTGCGTCAAGTCGCGGAGGCGCTCGGAGCGGAGGTCGATACGAAGGGGAGCGGGGTCGGCAAGCAGGTCATCACGCTGAAGCGCGAAGGGCAGATTGCCGTCCTCACGCTAGGCCTGCAAGAGATGACCGTTAACGCGCGCGCGGTGCGGCTGCCTGTCGCGCCCATGCTGCAAGGCCAGGTCACGATGGTGCCGCTGCGCGCGATCTCCGAAGCGCTGGGCGCCGTGGTCGCATGGGACGGACCCAACAAGATCGTCCGTATCGACGATCCGCTCCGGCTGCCGACCGTCGGCACGGTCGAGAAGCTGCAGGAACTTCTTCAAACAGCGGCGAACAGTAACGGCGGATACCTCACGCTAGACGGCTTCGCTGCGACCGATGACGCCGGAGGCGCAGTCGCTGCGCCTGCAGCCGGTGCCGAAGCGCCTGCAGCAGTCGCGCAAGAGTCATCCAAGTCTGCGGACGCCGACTATTCGACGACGAACGTGCAAGTCGAGGGCGTGGATGAAGCCGACTGGGCCAAGACGGACGGACGTTTCATCTATCAATTGAGCGGCACCCGCGTGCTGATCGCGAGCATCGCGGACAGCACCGCGCCGAAGCTCGCGGCGACGCTCGAGTACCCTTACGACAAGGGGTTCTATCCGGAGCAGCTCTATGTCGGCGACGGGCGGCTCGTCGTCGTCGGCCGGCAGAATGAACAGCTGCCGACTCCCGTGCCGATGCCGATGCCGGTCGATATCGGCTCGCCCGAAGGCGGCCCTGCCGGAGAACCGGCAGTATCGCCGGACGCGCCGATATCCTCGAACGATGCCGCCAAGATCGCGGTACAGATTGCAGCCGGCGAACGCATCGGCATCCTGCCGTATCCGTACTACCCGGTGCGCACGACGACGAAGGCGATCGTCTACGAGATCGGCGACGCCGGCACTCCGGACCTTGTCCGCGAGATCGAGGCAGAGGGCAGCTACCTCTCCTCCCGCATGATCGGCAGCGCGCTCTATCTCGTCACGAACAAGTACAATGACATCTACCCGATGCTCGAGAAGCGCTCCGGCAGCAATGGCAACGGCAGCCAGCCGGCCGACCCTGCCGCCTTCGAGCCTGTCTACCGCGATACCGCCGCATCCGACGAACGGAAGAGGATTCCGCTCGATGCGCTGCGCTATTTTCCCGGCTCGCCGGAGTCCAGCACGATGCTGATCGGCGCGGTCGATCTCGATAGCCAGCAAGAGATGCAAGTCACGGCCTACCTCGGGTCCGGCCAGACGGTCTACGCCTCGACGAAGAACCTGTACGTGGCGATCAGCCGCTACACGCCGTCGGGCGATACGTACAAGCAGGAGACGCAGCTCCACAAATTCCGTCTGGACCACGGAAGCGTGACATATCTCGGCGAAGGCACGGTACCCGGCACGATCCTGAATCAATTCGCGATGGATGAGCATGAGGGCTACTTCCGCATCGCCACGACGAATGGCGACATGTGGGCTTCCGGCGACAATACGTCGAAGAACAATGTTTATGTGCTCGACGAGCAGATGAAGCAGGTCGGCGCACTCGAGGACCTTGCCCCGGGCGAGCGAATCTATTCGACGCGCTTCATGGGCGGCCGGGCGTACATGGTCACGTTCCGGAACGTCGATCCGCTGTTCGCGATCGACCTGCGCAATCCGGCGAAGCCGGCGCTGCTCGGCCAGCTCAAGATTCCGGGATACAGCGACTATCTGCACCCGTACGACGAGAACCATCTCATCGGCTTCGGCAAGGAGACGGTCGAGGTGCCGTCGAAGGGCATGGGGCCGGACGCGACGATGGCCTTCTACCAAGGGATGAAAATCGCGCTCTTCGACGTTACCGACGTGACGCAGCCCAAGGAGAAATTCAAGGAAATCATCGGCGATCGCGGCACGCATTCGGAGCTGCTGCATGACCATAAGGCGCTGTTGTTCGACAGATCGAAGGGCCTTATGGCGTTCCCGGTCGAGCTCATGGAGATCAAGGATAAACAGGCAATCGAGCGGGACGGCGCCATGGCGTACGGGCAATTCACGTACCAAGGCGCGTACGTCTACCGGATCGATCCGGAGCAGGGCTTCACGCTGCGCGGCCGCATTACCCATCTCTCGGACGACGATCTCGCGAAGACGGGCTACTACGGCTATGATTATGGTAAGACGGTGCGCCGCATCCTGTACGCGAACGATACGCTCTACACGCTGTCGGAGCGGATGTTGAAGGCAAACGCGCTGGACAGCTTGCAGGAGAAGGGCTTTCTCGCGTACCCTGCTCCTCCGGAGCAGAAATATCCGGGCGCTCCGGACATGGGCATCGCGGCGGAGGCAAGGTAACATCGAACAAAGGCCAAGGGACGATATCATCGTCGCCTTGGCCTTTTTCTTTATTGCTGTCTGTCATTCTTGGTTTGCTTTGGTGCACTAAGCTGTCCCCCTGTGCTTCGATTATTGCACAGGCAGGCAGCTCGACTGTTTGCGCCCTATCTTTCAAGCATTAACGAATGATACTTGGGATTTCGAGAAGATAGGGGGATATGCATTCTCAAACCTGATCGCGGAATATCTCATCCATGCTTACAGGTTAGATGCGCTCAACGTATTCATACGCGATGCCGCTGATTTTCACGGCGCGTTTCAAGTATCGGAAGCCGAGCTGCACGCGAGAACTTTCGATAATGATATTTGGTTCTAACAAAACCGCCTTGTAAAGGTGGTTTTGTTAGGGTCTCCCTACCGCTAGTTCGTGATCAGCAGCACCATGCCGTTCAGCGTGTCGCGCCCGTCTGCTGCCAGCTCCCGCAGGAGATCGCGCCGGTAGGATGCGGCGTGCTCGTAATTTTTCGTATAGCACTGGACCAGCTCCACCGCCGACTCGGCCGACAGTTCCCCGCGGTGCGCGGCAAGGCCGATCATGTGCAGCTTGATCATCGCGTAGTCGATCACCAGCGTCTTATACTGCTCGTAGATCCCGATGCCTTGATGCAAGCCCGCCAGGAAAGATCCGAACACCGCATTCACCGCATAATTCTCGAAGAAATAGGCGTGCTGCTCCGTGAAGGGCTGCAGATAAGCCGCATAGGCTGCATCGTACTGGCGCACGATCTGTTCGGTCTGATCGCCTTGTCCGGTCATGCCCTTCATATAATCCGCCACGCATGCCTTATAGCGCAGATTCCAGATCGTGCTCTCCAGCTTGCGCATCAAATACTGATTCAGGATGCGGATCTGGTACTCCGTGTCGCGAGGGAAGGCGGCATATTGCTGCAGCTCCTCATTGTTCGCGAGCCCGCCCTCCAGTTCTTCCTCGAAGGAAGCAAGGAATGCCGGAATGTCACGAGACACTTGCTCCTGAATGAGCAGCTCCAACTGTTCGCACAACAGGCCGAGCAGGATGAGCCGATGCGGAAAATGATAACGCCGATTCTGCAGCACGCGAATCGCGGCATCGCGAATGGCGCGGTAGTGGTAAGCAGGCTGATTCGCGTCTGTCCCGCTGCCGGCCGGCGTCGATGCGATGACGAGGTTCGGCGTCTGCACTTCGCTTGCGGCGGTCATGCGGCAGGCATCCTCCTGCAGCAGCGCGAGACGCGCGGCTTCCGGGCATGACAGCTGCGCCGAAATCTCGACGGTGCCTGCCTGTTCGTTCACCTTGCGCGGGTATGTCGAGCAGGTGCCGGACAGATAATGCTCGCCATGGCGTGCTTGGATCGTGCACAGGCCGCCGCTTAACATGGAGCAGCCCCCGGTGCCGGGGTTCATCTTGAACGCGGCATAGTCCTTCGCATGGCCGCCGGGCTTCAGCTCCAGCTGCGACAGGATCCGCTCGCGCTCCGACTGATCCGCTATGCCGCGATAGCGGTCATAGGTCCGCTTGTCGACGCCGATGCCCCACCAGGCACAGCAAGTGTCCTCGCATGCGGAGCCGATGCATTGGAATTGCTGCATATAGCGCGGCATTGCGTAACGTGTCTGTGTCATGCTCATCTGTCATATCCTCTCCACTCGTCGCTATAGCAATATATCGGCCGCACGCGGGCAAAAAATAACCGCCGGCGCGCACGTTAGCGCGCCGACGGTTCGATTGCTGCTAGGATGATAGATAATTGACAAGTCCTTGCGCGATTGCCGCTGCGGCAGCGCGCTGGTATTCCTCCGTGCGGGCTATCTCTTCATCTTTCTCGTTGGTCAGGAAGCCCAGCTCGACGAGCGCGGCCGGCACATCGTTCTCGCGAAGCACGTGGAAATTGCCGTATGCAATGCCGTTGCTCTTCAGCCCGATGCCCTCGGCCAATTCGCTCTCGACCGCGCGGGCCAGCTTGCGGTCATCCTGCTGGGAGTAGTAGAACGTCAGCGTGCCGGATACCTTCTTCGGCGAAGAGTTATAGTGCACGCTGATGAAGGCATCGGAGCCGGCTTCCTCGGCGATGCGCACCCGCTGGGACAGCTCCGGCTTCTCGTCGTCCTGCGTCCGGGTCATGACGACCTTGGCGCCGAGCTTCTCCAGCTCTTCCTTCAGGTACAGCGACGTAGATAAGTTCAAGTCCTTCTCGTACGTCTTATGCTTGACGCCGACCATGCCGGGATCGCTGCCGCCGTGTCCGGGATCCACCGTGACGATGCGCCCCGTCAGCGGCCCTTCGACGGCCTTGGCCGGCTTCTTGTCCGGTACCGGCGCCGCCGCGCTCACATACTGCGCCGCAACCCAGCCGACCAAGCCCTTCCCCGTCTCGACCTTCATCCACTCGGATCCAAGCTCGAGTACGGCTAACCCCTCGCCGGCATAGACGGAACCTGCGATCTTCTGATCCAATCCGGGCGCGCTGCGCACGCGCAGGACATCCGCCGTGACGTATACGGTGCCGCCCACGGCAATCGCGTCGGCTGGCGGCTCCTCCTGCACGGGCGCTTGGTCGTCGGGCGGCGTATCCGTCGCGGATTCCGCGGGCTCGGCGCCCGCTTGTCCTAATTCGGAAACAACAGCGCCTTCCTCGGCCTTCGGTTTATCGGCCGCCTGTGCCGGTTCTGTCGCTGCCTTCGCAGGCGTATCGGCCTTGGGCTCGCCTGCTGGCGTACTGTTCGGCTGCTCTGCCGAGGCCGTCTCGACGCTGCCGTCCTTCTTCAGGTAATAGCCTGCCACCCAGCCCGTAAGCTTGCCCGACTTCACTTGCAGCCAGCCGTGCGATTCCTTCGAGACGGCGACGACGTCGCCGCTGTTCAGCGATCCGACGACAGACGCCTTCAGGCTCGGCTCGCTTCGGACTCTCAAGGAGTCGGCGATTACTTTATACTTATCGCTAGCGGCCGCGTTCCCGGCTGCTGCCGAGAACAGATAGAAGACGACAGACAACATCCATACGGTCGTAATTCGCTTCTTCTTCGTCATGCTTGAGAACCTCGTCATCGTAGAATTATGGCGTACAGCTATTATATCAACTTCGCCGAATTTTTCCAGCAATCGCTAGTAGTTTCATAGAGAAACCGATAAAAAAGCGTCGAAATACCCACAGGAAGGGCGATTTCGACGCGTAAGCGCGCACGGATCGGTGCGTATGGGCGCAGAACGGATCAACCGGCCAGCGTGTTCGCGAAGTTGCGGTCCGGATTGCGCTTGTTATAGAAGTACGTCGCGATCGCTGCGGACGCGCCGAGCAGCGCAAGGCCGCTGCCGATGCCGTACGCTGCAGCCGGTCCGATCGCGTCGAAGGCATAGCCGCCGCCGGCGCTGCCGATCATGCCGGCCAGGCCGCCGAACGTCACCGCGAAGGCGGCCTGACCGGTCGCCCGAAGCTCGCTCGGCACGAGGCTGCCCAGGTACGTGATCGCCGCCACGAGGAACAGCGGGAAGGTCATGCTGTGCAGCGCCTGCGCGCAGATCAGCACGATCGGATTGTCCGTCATGCTGTAGATGGCCCACCGGATGGCATAGCTCAGGGAAGCGATGACCAGGATGGTCAACTCATTGTAGCGCTTGATGAGCTTGCCGACCATTAACAAGGCAGGCACCGTGCTCATCGTGGCGACGAGCCACGCCATGCCCAGGTACGATTCCGGCGCATTCATCTGCTCCAGATAGAGCGACAGCAGCGTATCGTTCATCCGATGCGGGATGCCGACGAGCATGATCAGCAGCAGGAACCATAACAGCCGCGGCTTGGTGAGCAGCCTGCCGAGCGCCTTGAGGTCGACCGGCTTCGGCGTCGCCTTCGAATCCCGCAGCAAGAAGCCTGCGCATAGCGCAGCGCCCATCAGCATGAGATACAGCGCCCACAAGTAGTCGACGCCGATCCGCTCGATAACGAAGCCCAGCATGAAGGCCGACGTGCCGACGCCCAGCTCTCCCCATAGGCGCAGCCGGCCGTATTCCTTGTTATTCTCCTGCGCGAACGAGATGCAGAGCGTCTCGGTCAGCGGGCCGGAGGCCGTGCTGAAGAACATCAGCAGCATATAGAAGATCATGATGAGTAAAACCGTGTTCATAGAAAAGAAACCGACACTAGCCAATAGGCAGCCGGACATCAACAAGAGCAAAATGCGCTTGACCGTCTTCTTCTTATCGCTCATGTAGCCCCAGAACGGCTGAGCTACCATTGCGACTAACGAACCGAGCGCGACCGTCGTACCGATCTGCCCCGCGTCGAGGCCCCGGTTTTGCAGATAGAGCGGCAGGAAATATCCGACGACGCTGAACGTGGAGAACAATAGATAGATATAGACCGATATCCGCACCATCGCGATGACCTTCCTCCCAACAGCAGTAGCCTCAATCGTACCACATCCGCATCCATCGGGGTATGCACAGACTTGATCATTCCTTCACTCGTAACAAAATAGGATTGCCAGTCATCCAATCAAGTGAGGATTGCCGTTTTGCGTCATAAGCGACACAAATCGACTCTTTTATATTATAGTAGTACTAGCAAACTGTTCCAGATGAAACGGAGGGTATCAAGTGTTACATCGAATACTGCTGGGATGCATGCTGATCGCATTAGCTGGCGGCGCATGGATTACGGACGGCATCTCCGCAGCCGAAGCTCCGCTCGTCATTGAAGACGATTATGACGATAATAGCGCATTATGGAATTTCCTGGGCTCTGCGGCAATCGTCTCCGACGGGACAGGCAACAAGGTCCTGCAATTGACTCCGGCAACCACAAGCCAGACGGGCACGGTATGGCTCAATCAACCGATCTCTCCGCCGTTCGAAGTCGAGTTCAAGTATCGCATGCTGAACAATCGAGACGGCTACCTCCATTATGGCGCGGACGGGATCGTCTTCATGTTCAACAAACAGCAGAATATCGCCCCGGTGAACGGTGGCGGCATGGGCTTCGAGGTTGATCCGAGCTTGCCGGATAACGGCAATGGCTACGGCGTCGAATTCGATACGTTCCATAATGAAGAGTGGGACAGCAGCGGCTCGCACATCGCCTTGTTCCACAAGACGCCTTCATCCGATCTTGAGAACCATCGGCTGGCCAACGCCGACGTATCCGGCATTAACAGCTCGACTTGGAAGCAAGTTCGCATCGAAGTGACCGCAAGCTCCGTTGACGTATACTGGGGCAACAGCCTCTCGACGATGACGAAGCGGTTGTCGTGGACGGGCCCCGCGCTGGATACGACCTACAGCGGCATCGGTTTGTCCTCCAGCACGGGCTGGGGCTACAGCACGCATCAGATCGATGACTTCAAGCTTACGCATTATGCGGAGGAGACGCCGGATGAGGAGCCGCCCGTCATAACGCTGATCGGCAGCCCCGTCATGAATGTTCTCGAGGGGACGCCCTACGCGGATCCCGGGTACGAGGTGACGGACAATCGGGACATCGAGGTCGAAGTTACCGTGCACGGTACGGTGGACTCCGACGTTCCGGGAACGTATACGATCGTCTACGAGGCCGTCGATGCAGCCGGCAATCAGGCAAGCGTGACGCGCTTCGTGCATGTGGTTCCACCCCCATCGTCAGGCGGCGGTCCGGCCGGAGAGCCGCTTAAGATCGAGCTGATCGGCGAAGAGGAGCTGTACGTCGAAGCGGGATCGAATTATACGGATCCCGGATATACCGTAACAGACACCGTCTATTCCTCCGAAGTGACGGTCTTGATAACGGGCACGGTAGACACGCATACTCCGGGGACGTATACGATCGTATACGAGGCTGCCAATCCGGCCGGCGACCAAGCGAGCGTAACGCGTATCGTTCACGTCATCCCTCCCGTCATACTCGATAAGGAGCCTCCTGTCATCGCGCTCAACGGCCCGGCGTTCCTGATCGTGGAGCGAGGCACGGCTTATATCGATCCGGGGGCCTCGGTAACGGATAATGCGGATATCGGCTTACAGCATAGCGTGACCGGAATCGTCGATACGTCCGTATCCGGTACCTACCTGCTTACCTACCACGCAAGCGATGCTGCGGCGAACGCCGCGGCGACGCGTACGAGGACCGTTGTCGTCGTGGACCGAGGCGCAACCGTATCCCTGATGAATACAAGCGGAAGCGACCTGCATCTTGGCAATGTCGCCGCCTTCCTCGCAGCAGGCGGAGGCGACCTAAGCGGAGACGGTACGATCCAGACCGACGAGATCCGCTATCTGCTATCGTTATTGGCATCCGTCTCTCGATAATCGCGAGAAGCGGTTCGACCAAGCGGATAAGCCAAAAATGGCGGTGCCGAGGCAATCCCTCCGGCACCGCCATTTCTATTGTCCAACCCTTGGTTGGGAATGCATTATGGCGTTACCGTCCAAGCTTCCCGGCCAGCCGCATCTTCTCGATATTCATGATCGAGAGATGCCTCTCCGATTGCCGCGTAGGCCCAGTGGGACGCCGTAACATCGGACCACGGCAGCTTCGTCGAACCGGAAGCCGTCTCTCTCGCTAACAGCTTGTTCATGATCACGACGGCTTCCGCCCGCGTCAGCGACGCGTCCGGACGGAATTCGCCGTCGGCATAGCCTTGCATCAGATTCGCGGCCTGCACCTTGCGAATGCTGTTCTCCGCCCAGTGGCCCGCCGTATCCGAGAAGCCGTTCCCGGCCGCGTCCGACGAACTGCCGATCAGCATTGCTGCTACTGCGGCCATCTCTGCGCGGGTAACCGCCCGCTCCCCGCCGAAGATTCCGTCCGCATAGCCGCTCATCAAGCCCATTGCCGTCGCGTCGGCAATGTCGTCCGCCGCCCAGTGGTTCGCCCGCAGATCGCGGAAGGATACGGCCGGCCGTACATGGTCAAGCTCGAGCGTCCTGGCAAGCACGGCTGCCAGCTCCGCGCGGGAGATGCTCTTCTCCGGCCGGAACGTGCCGTCCTCGTACCCTCTCATATACGCCGCATGTCGCTGCGTCGGAGCAGCTTCCTGCGCCATTCCGTCGATATGAACGAGCGTGAACGTACTGAACTTGTTCACCGTGAATTCCAGTCCCATCGCGCCGCTGTCGTCGAACGGCACGAGCGTGCCGCGCACCAGCTCCTTCGTCCCGTCGCTGTGCTCGATGTAGATGCCCAGATCAGCCAGCTCTTCCGGGCTGAGATTCACGTCGCCGAGCGGCATCGTCAGCGTAACCGGGCGGCTCTGCATATTCGTCTCGATCGTCATCGGGCGTCCCACGATCGTGACTTCATTGTCGCCGGCAACGATCTTTACAATCGTCTCCTGCTTGGCACGCTCCTTCACTAGCTGCTTCTCTTCTTCCTTCTTGATCGGAATGAACTGGAAGTAGAGATCATCGGCGAATCCTTCCAGCGAAGAGGTCGGGATCTGTACCTTCACGTTATTCGTCACAATGCCGAGCGCGATCTTGGCATCGGCCAGCAGCTTGCCCGCCGCCTTCGGTACCGTCACATTGACTTCCGACACTTCATCCTTGCCGTCCGGAATGACGATGTTGGCGGATTCCGCGCCTGCTTGGCGGATCGTATCGATTGTCTCTCTAACCTTACTCTCCGTGAAATCGACGGCATCCTTCTTCGTGCCGTCCGATTGCCGCGTCCGCTTGACTTCGACCGTGGATACGACGCCCGACTTGCCGCCGTCTTCCACGTTCACCGTAATTTTCTCTTCGCTTGTCGACGTGCTGCCGGTCGAAGAGCCCGGATTGCCGCTAGCCGCGTTGATCGCTTGGGTTACCTTGAAGCTAACGTCCGTCATATTGGCAGCCTGTATCGTCACGATCGCTTCGTACGTGCCTGCAGGGAGGCCGTCTGCCGCCTTCACGGTGAAGGTGGTCGAGACATTCCCTGCGTCGAGCGACGTCAATGCCGGCTGGGTAATGACGAATCGGTCCGCATTCGTCCCGCTTAACGCGACGTTCAGCCCGCTAAGATTGCCCGTGCCTGTCTTCTCGATCGTCACGGTCTGCGTCTGCTGCGAGCCAGCCGGATAACCGGCTGTCTTCGCGGTCAAGATGACGTCGCTGATCGGTGCGATCGTGTACGTGCTCGGCGTGTCCGTTACCGGCGCATAGCGGCTGACCAGTCCTCGGTTACTCGGCGTTCGCTCCAGGAATGCCAGATGCGGAACGCCCTTCTGAATGACCAGGGACGTGGCATGGGCCTCGCCTGCAGTGAAGGCATCGGGCCCGACAGCCTCCCAGCTTGTTCCGTTGAACCGTTTCACCGTTGCCTTCATCGAGCGGGCAAGATCGGAATAGCCGATATACGGCGTCGTTCCATCCAGATAGAAGGCGGGATACAGCGCCAGCATGTTATCGATGAATGCCGTTCCCCCGACGAATTCCCACGCATTGTCGACCACTCTGGCAACCGTCGTCTCGCCGTGCGTCGTCGAACCGTCCGGCAGATTGGCATAAGCAACGTAAGGGATGCCGTTGTCATCGACTCTTACCGTAACGATAGGCGTCTTGATCGCCGGGATCGTTCCCCCGCCGAGCTGAATCCATTGGCCGCCCTCATGCTTCTTCAGCTTCGCGTGATCCATATTGAGCGCCGTATAAGCCAGATAAGGAATGCCGTCCTTCACTTGAAGGGAAGGATTGTAGTTCTTGGCGCCGGGCGTTAACGGCGGTTCGCCCGGCTCGATCTCGCCCGGCAGCAGCTCCCAGGCCCCGTTGTTGAATTTCTTGGTTACCAGCACATCCATGCCATCGATCCGCTCTACCAGCGCGAGATATGGCGTACCGTTCTCGGCGGCGAGCGACATGCTGCCTGCTACGCCCTCGCTGACGCCGGTATCGCCTAATTCCGTCCATTGGTTGTCCTTATACTCGAACACATAAGCCTTATTATCGGCATAAGCTCTGATTGCAGCGTATAAATTCTCGCCGTCGACCACGAAGTCGCTCCGATTAATGGCATTGAACTTGCCCGGGAACTCCCCGACATCCGACCAGGATTGACCGTCGAACTTCTTCACCTTCAACGACGTTAGGGCCCCGGACTCCGCGATGGCGATGTACAAGTCATCCTCGTTCGCGGCCAACACATGGAATTGCAGGGCATTGGACGAATAGCTAGATCCGCCAAGATTCTGCCAAGCATATTGGACCGGTACCGGCACGATCGGTTCCGGCGCAATCGTGACCGTCACCGTATACGTCTGCGTCGTACTGTCCGTCGCCTTGACCGTATACGTAACCGGATTCGTAAAATCTTGCGCCGTGCCGATTCCCGGCGTTATCGATGCCCCGATGTAGCCGATCGTCGGCGTCAGCGACGTGACATCCGTACCATACGGCACCGTCACCTGAACCGTCTTCGCAGACTCGTTCACGGTGCCCGTCGCGGCAAGCGACAGGAAATCGAATGTCGTAATCGCCTTCGGAGCCGTGACTGCCGCCGTTGGCGTAGCGCTGGCCGCAGCCGATAGCGCCGTCGTTACCGCGTCGCCGAACTCCGCCTTGATCGCGTAATGCCACTTCGTCCCGTTCGACAGCCCTTCATGGGTATAAGTCAGCACATTGCCATCGATTTCTTCCCATAGGGAAGGATTGCTCGCCAG
Organism: Bacillota bacterium; assembly: GCA_023433615.1. Classification (GTDB taxonomy): domain Bacteria; phylum Bacillota; class Bacilli; order Paenibacillales; family Paenibacillaceae; genus Paenibacillus_I. The sequence continues at coordinate 15,174 of JAEZCJ010000167.1, forward strand.
ATCGTCAAGATGATCCGAGCCGTAGACGATATACCCGGAAGCGCCTGCCACGGCATTCCAATTCAGCACGACCGTACCGTCTCCGGCGGTAGCCGTCGGAGTGTCGGGAACGACTGTCGGCGCATAGAAATTCTGCGTCACGATCGCATCTGCATAACCGTCAGCGATGACAAGAATCTCGTAGTCGCCCAGCTCTTCGTCCTCGATTGCTCCGTCGACATAGTAGAGCTTGATCGTAAGCTTGCCGGCGGTGGCCTCATAGTCGGAGGACATGAGTTGATTCCAGTCACTGTCGCCTACTCGACGCAGCTTCACCGAATTGATGCTGTCCCGCCACGCCGAATCGTCATTGAACGTGATTGCGATTCCTCCGCCGTCGTAGAGATCGGGATCGGCCGTCAGAGCCGGTGGCGTCTTCATCCCTGCACCCGGCTTGAATGTCGCCACCGTCGCCCTGTCGCCGGCCGCGCCGTCTATGAACGCCAAGGAAGGTATGCCGTCGGCAACCGCCAAGGAATTCCGGCTTGCCTTCCCTTCCGTGAACCCGTATTGCCCGATCGATTCCCAATCGGAACCGTTGAACTTGACCACCGATGCCTTGGCGGTCCCGTCTTGGCCATAGTCGGCGCTATAAGCCGCGTAGACCGTACTGCCATCGAGAACAAGATCGATCCCCGCCGGCATCTGGCCCAATTCCGCCGCGATATCCTGCCCGACTGGGGCCCAGTTATGTGTCGTTAAGGCAACGACGCGCATGCCGCCGCCCGCTACCGTATGCGCAGCGTACAAAATATGGTCGTCGTTATCGTAGACGAGCTTGATCTCCGAAGATTCCACATTCGGGATATTCATTTCCTGCCAGATTCCTTCGTCGTCGTAAAATTTCACATGCACTCCTTCCGAGTCGGCATAGCCGACAATCGGGACATTGGCCTCGCCCACACCGGTAACCGATACGTCGGTAAGGGGAGCGGACGCATGAATCTCACCGACTTCGTACCAGTACGCTTCGGCAAAGGTATAGAGCGTCAGATTGCCCGCAGCATCGCCAGCGGCTAAATAGAGGAAGTGCCCGCCGAGAGTCAGGTCCACAAGGGTGATGTTCGAATCGGAGAATCCTGCTACGTCAAGTTGTGTCCATTCCGAACTATTCGGGTTATAATACTTAGTCGAAATCGCATGATTTACGCTTGGATCCGCATACGCAACGAACAGCATGTCCATATACACAGTCGTCGACAGCGTATTGACGTAATTTGCAGTCGTCTCCACATCCGTAAGGGCTTCCGGAGCCGACCATACGCCATTCGCGAACTTGCTTAAGAACGGCTTGTAGTAAGGTTGTCCATCCGAGAACGACGTTTCCATATAATACGCAAGGTACGTCACGTCTCCTATAACTTCTAACGATACGGATGCTGCCTCCGCGTCCGTCATCCCGGCTTCTCCCAACGGCTGCCACTCGCTGACCGGTTCTGGACCCGCAAGCACAGTCCCTGCCGAAGGCACGAGCCAACCCGGTCCTCCGCCCGCAGCGATCAATACTGCCAATAGAATAACGACAGACTTTCTGTACCATCTTGCCATGCTGCCATTCCTCCCTCTCCGTTACGTGTCGGACTTTTCTGTCTGACACCGATAATCGACTCGATTCGACATGTGAAATGGACCATTTGTCCTAGATTCACTTCTAAGTATAGGAAAATCGCGATGCGGTGCGAAGTGACGATTGGTCACGAGTTTAGACTGTGTTACGATAGAGAGAATACGACACGAACGTAGGGGGATTGTCATCATGCAGAAGCTTCGCGTACTTATTGCGGAAGATGACAGCTTATACAGGAGCGGACTGGAGCTCGTCCTAGCGGCGGAGGAAGATATGTGCGTGGTCGGCAGCGTCGGCAACGGGGTCGAGGCGCTGGAGCTGCTCCGGCACGTGAAGCCCGACATCGTCATTCTGGATCTGAAGATGCCCGAGATGGACGGCATCTCCTGCATCAAGGCGATTCGCAAGCAGCATGCCGACTTGCCGATTCTCATCTTGACGACCTTCAACGAAGAGGAGTATATATTCGAGGGGATGGCTTACGGCGCGAACGGGTATCTGCTCAAAAATTTGGAGTTCGACACGCTGGCGAACACGATCCGGGATGCGGCCAACCACCAGTTCGTCATGCCCGCCGCCGTGACGGCCAAAATCGCGCAGTACGTGCTGAATCAAGGCGGATTCCGACAGCAAAAAGGGCTGGCTCGCCTATTCGAGCACAACCCATACTATACGGAGCAGGAGCAGCAGATCATTCCGATGCTGCTGGCCAGGCTGTCCAACCGCGAGATTGCCGACAAGATGCATCTGACGGAAGGAACGGTCAAGAATAAATTGACCGTGATTTACGAGAAACTCGGCGTCCAGAATCGACCGGATGCCATTCGGATGCTGGAGCGGATGATCGGATCGCTTACTTGACGATCGGCAGCAGGAAGTAGAACGTGCTGCCCTCGCCAAGCGCGCTGATCGCGCCTACCTCCCCTTGATGCCGTTCCACGATTTCCTTGGCAATCGCGAGCCCGAGTCCGCTTCCTTCCGCCCCCGCCGCGCGCGCGCGATAGAAGCGTTCGAAAGCCCGGCTCCGCACCTCCTCGGTCATGCCGGCTCCCCGATCGGTCACTTCGACCGCCAATACGTCTCGCAGCGTGACCGGATGAACGCGAACGCCCATGCGCAGCTCGATCGCCGAATGAATGCCGACGCTGAATTTGTAGGCATTGTCGATCAAATTACGCATGACGCGCATCATTTCCGTTCGGTCGATTCGAATGCATGACAGGCTATGCTCGGCGTCGTCGAGGTCGATCCGCGCCTGCAGCACATACTCCTTCTCCCGGAGCTCGGCTTCGAGCGCATCGACGATCTCCTCCGCCCATTCCGCGACTCGCACCTGTTCGTAATGAAAATTCATTTTGCCCGATTCCAGCTTGGACATTTCGAATAGATCCTGCACGAGATGCCGCATATACGTCGCCTTGCTCAGCATCTGCTCATGGATATCGAGACGGCTCGGCGGCACTTTGCCGCTGACGATAAGCTTGAGATGCGTCTGGAAGGCGGTCAGCGGCGTGCCCAGATCATGGGCTATCGCTGCCAGCATATGCGATCGCTGCGCGTTCGCCTCGTGTAAGCTTCGCGTGCGGTCTTCGACTCTTCGCTCCAGCAACTTGTTGCTAATCGAGAGCTCCTCCAGCAGCACATCGTTCCGGTCCGATAATTTGGCATGGCGGTAGGATACGATTGCGGCCTGCGCCATGATGAACGGAACCGTGCTATACCCGATCCATTCCATCGTGTCCGCAAGATGCAAATAGTAGAGCGTGTCGTTGATTATGGCCGCGACGATCAGCACGAGCGCGATCATGTGGATGAAGGCCCCTTCTCTTCGCTGCAGATACGCCCGGATTCCGACATAGCAGATGAAGTAGAGCAGCATGCTCCCTTTGACGATCGTCTGCGGCAGCATGCTGTCCGTGAAGACGCGAGCAGGGGTAAGCAGCACGAACAGGCACAATCCGGCCGCTACCGCCAGCGACAAGCGGATCATCGAACGATGTACCTCCTGCGGGTACAATTGCCGCATCAAGAGCGCAACGAAGAGCAGTGCCGCCAGCTCCACGATATACTCCAGCTTCACGAGAAGCTCCCAATCGCGCAGTCCGAGAATGACGGAAGACAAGTATTCGTTGAGGAGCAGCGTTCGGATCGCGATAGCTAACGCAACCAGGCCGACGAATAGCGCGGAGCGGTCTCGCTTCCGCATGCCGTACACAAGCAGATGGTACAGCCCGATAAGCATAAACCCGCCGATCGTTACCGTCACGTACAGCAATTCCTTCAGCAGATAGGGAATAAGCGCCTTCGTATCGCCGTATATGACTTCTCGTGTAATGCCGCCTTCCCGGAACGAGAAATTGGATGCTTGAATCACGATGTCGACTACGGGCTGCTTCGGCTGGAAGAAGATCATATTCATGTGCGACCGCGGCTGTTCCGCCGCTCGGCTAGTCCCGACCGTGCCAAGCCCGCCCATCTCGCTGCCGTCAATCCAGATGCGCGAAGCACTGTTGACCGAACGGAGCACCAACGCCTTGCTGGCGCCGTAATCCGACTTCGGGATCAGCAACCGCAACCGATAGGTGCCGTAGCCGGATTGCGGCCATGTAGAGGGGACCTGCGCGTAGACCGGGGCATCCGGCGCATGCCGCAGCTCTGCCGGCGTCAACAAACGCTGCGGGTAGAAGGCCCATTCGCCCTGCAAAGAGACTTGCTGCGTCCCTTTGTCGAACGGCTGTTGGCGCAAATCGATCACGCCTTGCACCGCCGGGGTGTTCGCGGAAGTGTCCGCAGCCTCCGCAGCAGTAAGCTGCATGCTGCATAGGAGGAGGATTCCGATGATGGAGAGAGTGGTTCGTCGAATAGTCTTCATGCCTGCACCTGCCTAACCGGGTTGAAGCGTATAAGGACGATTATACCATCGACAAGCCCATCTGCCATTCCATGAGCCGCGCCCGACGCAAATAGCCCAATTGCCTGCATCGGCAATCGGGCCGTTCATCGCCGCGTTGCCTATGGCTTACGGCTTCGCGTACCATTCCTTCAGCACCTGCTCGGCCTTTTTGCCGTAGATGTCAAAGCCGCGATTCTGCTTCGCCTGCTCGAGCGGATACAGCTTCGTGCTCCAATCCCACCAGAAGAAGCCGCCGAACCATGGCTCGTCATAGAACACCTTCAGCACCGAGCTGTAGAAGTTCGCCTGCTCCTCCTCGTCGAACGGCAGGTCCCTGTGGTTGAAGTCCCACGGCATCGTTGCGCAGCCATGCGCGCTGCGGCAGCCGATCTCGACGAACACGACCGGCTTGTTGAACTTCCGATGAAGGCGCTCCATTTTGTCCCGAACGGGAAGCCACTTCTCGATCATGTTGGCCTCCATATCGCCCGCCACGCTGCCGACCGGGTAATAAGCGCTCGTCCCGATCACGTCCACATGGTCGAACCACTCGACGCCCTCTTCCTTGCCGTGGTTCGCGTTATAGATGAGCGGTCCCTTGTAGACCTCTCGCACGCGCGCGATCGTCTCGATCCATCTCGCGGTCTCGGACTCCGTCTTGATCATCTCGCAGCCGACGCAGAACATCTCGCAGTCCAGCTCTTGCGCCAGTTCGGCATAGTGGACGAGGAAGTTCGTATACGATTGGAACCACTTGTCCCAATACGGCTTCGCCTCCGGCTGGTTCGGGAAGCCGATATGCGCCCGCCAGATGCCGTCGCGCGAATTGACGACAGGCTTCAAGAGCACCTTCAGCCCCAGGCCCTTCGCTTCGCGGATCGCCGCCTCGAGATCGCGGTCCGTCACCGTGTAACCGTAGTCGAACGGAATCGACGTATCGTGCACCGAGTCCTGCCACGTCCAGAAGGAGAGCGCAATCCATTCGCTGCCGGTCTCCTTCAGCTTCCGCATCGATTCCGCCGCTTCGCTCGTGCGATAATCGCCTCGCTTCGATCCCCAACCCCAAGTCATGCCTTTCATGAACATCCGATTCATCGCATCGTTCGCCCCTCTAGCTGTAATGGGAAATCTCATCATCCTCTATACCACTATACCACACACGACCGCTTTAGCCTGCAAGCGATTTCAATCGGGCTCTCGGCCATGACAGCCGGGTGCGGATCGCTTCGCGCATGAATAAACCAACCGCAAAGCAGCTACCCTAATTCTGGATATCAGGGTCAGGAGGTATGACGGTGGATATGGCTTGGATATGGAAATCAGCCCTGTTGATCTTTGCCGGCATGATACTGCTTCGCGTTGCAGGCAGAAAATCGATTTCTCAGATGACCGTAGCCACGACTGTCATCATGATCTCGATCGGTACGACGATCGTGCAGCCGATCGCCAACAATCATCTTTGGAGGGCAATAGGCTCCGCTGCGATCTTTATTATATTTTTGCTGATCATAGAATATTTGCAAATGAAATTCGATTGGCTGGAACGGCTCATGAACGGACGTGCTCAAGTCATTATCGAGAATGGCTCTGTCATTGCTAATAATCTGCGCTCCGTTCGAATGACTGTCGATCAATTAGAAATGCAGCTGCGGCAAAATGGGATTTCCAATATCAGCGATGTCAAGTTCGCTACGCTGGAATCCAACGGCCAAATCGGGTACGAATTAATGCAGCATGCGAAGCCTGTAACGATTGGCGACCTGGAACGCCTGCTGCAATTACAAGCAGGAAAGCTATCGGAGCAAAGCGCGATATTCCAAGAAGTTAAGACCAATCATCACGCGTCCCCGATTGACCCCAAGCTGCAGTAGCCCGGATCGATTATCCAAGCCGCCGCGGCCTGCGCTTCTTCGCCGTCTCCCTCATCGTTCCTCGCCCATTTTGACCGCCTGATGGACACGCATGCCGCGAATCTGCCAAGCCAGCACGACCGCTCCGAGCCCCAGCATGGCAATCACGACAGAGAGCAGCCGCACCGTATCCATCGGATCGGAGACGACGGCGAACGGCGGAATCTGCTCGCTGCCGCCGCCCTGCAAGAACGGCAGGAACACGCGGCTCGCCAGCTTGCCGGCAAGCAGCCCGACCGCGATCGAGACGCCTGTCGTCAGCAGCTGCTCCACAAGCAGCATCGCGGTCACTTGCCGGCTGCCGAGTCCAGTCGCGCGAAGAATGCCGAGCTGTACGGTGCGCTGGGACAACGTGAAGATCCAATAGAGCAAATAGCCGACGAAAGAGATCATCGCAGAGACGAGGAAGCCGAGGCTCAGAATGCCGAACACGCCTTCCTGAGAAGGCGCCAGCCGCATGCGAATCAGTTCGCTGCGCACGTCCCTCGCCGACGCTACCGCCATCTCCGCTTCCTGCAGCGCCTTCAATACCGGTGCGACCTTGGCATCCGGCTCCATAGCCAGCCATACTTGATAAGGCACGAGCGGCGTCCGGTCGTAGATATAGTCAAGATTCGCCACGACGAACGGCCCCTCATTCGGATTAAGCGAAGGCCACAGCGGGACGATCCCGACGATGATGAAGTCCAGCGGCGTCTGACGTACCGTCATGCGGAGCGCGTCGCCGACCTTCAGCCCCTTAGCCGCCGCGAAGGGCTCGGACACCAGCGCGGCTTGCTCGTAAGCGCCTAATAAGCGCAAGTAGTGGTAGGGGTGGACCGAATAATGCTCGGGCTGCCAGGCAGCCGCCCGCGCAAAGTCCTCGTTGCGAATCCCCATCAGCACGCCCTTGCCCGCCGGTCTCGAAGCGACGCTCAGCTCCCCTTCCTCGGCCAGCACCTGCGCTGCATGCCGAACGCCGACCATGTCCCGGTAGATGCCGAACGGCGGCTCCGTATAGATCACGCTCCGCGATTCGCCTTCTTCTTTGTACTCGCCGGACTCGTCATACTCCTCTTCGTAGCCTTCCCAGACCGGCTGCAGGACGACGTCCGCTCCTGCAGCGTGAACCAGCTGCTGCGCGCTGTTCGCGTCGATCGTCCTCGCCGCCGAGGCATGGTAAGAGCCGAGCCCCAGTGTCAGGATCAGCAGCAGCATCAGCGGATACGCCGATCGGATCGAACGGGATAGCGTGAGCAGCGACAAATGCAGCGACACCGGAAGCCGACTGTTCCCAATGGCGTGCAAGAGCCGTATCAGAGGCGGGAAGAAGCGCAGGAAGCACAGTCCGCCGGCCCATACGGCAAAGGCCGGGACATAGAACAGATAAGCAGGGATGCTCGCTGCCGATCCCTCCCTGCCGCCTGCCGCGGCCAAGAGCTCGATCTGGCTCTGCAGCACATACCAGCCGTAGACAGCTGCGGCCAACAGTCCCAGATCGAGATAGAGCCGCTGCCAGATCGGCGGGCGGTCCAGGCGCGCCTGCTCGCGGCGGTTGCCGACGATCGACGTGCGCGCATACCGCCAGACCGGTATCGTAGCGGCTGCAACCGCTGCCAATACGGCTGCCGCGCCGTATGCAAGAGCCGTCGGCGAGTAGGACAGCGCTAGCTCCTTGCCTGCGACGAAGCGCAGGAAGCCATCCGTCGAGCCGATTGCCCGCGCCATCCCCCAGGCGCCCGCCATTCCTGCCGCCAGCGCCGGCACGCCGAGCAGCAGCCCCTCATACAGAAACATGCGCAAGAGCTGCCAAGCGCTGCCGCCACGGCTGCGCAGAACGGCAATATCCATGCGCTGCTTGTTCAGCGATTGCCGCGCATTCATGAAGACGTAGTACAAGACGATTGCCAGCATCGGCGCCGCCAGCATGAAGAGCGAAGCCTCGAGCCGCACGCTCTGCCTTCGGAAGCCGGCAACCAACTCCGCGAAGCCGGCATTGACTCGCGTCCCGGGCAGAATCGCGGACAACTCCGGTTCGATGCGGGCCAGCTCCCGCCTTAGCTTGGACAAGTCGTCCGCACGCATCTCGGACAGATCGAACGCGTAATGCCAACCTGCTTCGCCGAGGTTCGCGTTGTCCTGCTCCAGCAGACTGACGAACGTCTCTTCCTTCATATACATAGCCACGCTCAGCGTGCTCGCGCCCAGCTGCCAGTACGGCGATTCCGCATTCGCCTGCCGGAACGAACCGACGATCCGCACCCGGTACAATTGATCGCCCGAGGGCGTCTGCACCGTGTATCGGTAGGTCTCTCCGACCTGCATATCATGCGCCGCAAGCGCTCCCTCCCAGACGATCGCTTCGATTGCGCCGTCCGTATCGAAGCCCTCGCTGCTCCAGCCGCGGCCGACAGTAAGCTCGATCTCGTCAGGCAGTCCGGTCTGCGTCACGCCGGCCAACTGCCTGCGCCTGCCGTCGCCGCTGCGCTCCGCCTCATCCGGCGTGATCGTCCGGCTGCGCAGCGACCACGTACGGACATAGGCATCGTCAGCGAAGCCGACGCGTTCAGGCAATCGTTCGCGGACGTAGGCATCCGCCTCGCGGAGAACCCCCGGCTTCGTATGCTGTCGGACTCCCGCCTGATAAGCCGCCTGCAAGATGCCCGGAGGCGCGCCGCTTCCCCGCTCCAGTTCCGCTAGGGAGGTATCGATCAACCGCATAAGCGAGGCATCCTTGTAGATCGGTATGCAAGCCGTGAACGCTACAGCGACGGTAAGACCGAGCCATGTGCTGAATGTCAGCCAGCGATTGTTCCACAGCTTGCGGAGCAAGAATCGGAGCAGCGGGCTCATAGCCGCGGTCATGTTCATCCTCATTGTCCGACCACCTGCTGCCCCGCCTCCAAGCCCTTCACGATCTCGATCTCCGTCGCCGTCGTCATGCCGACCTCCACGTCGATTTCACGCTTGCTGCCCGATTCGTCGACAGCCTGCACATAAGTCCTGCCCGCATGCGTACGGAGCGCGGACGGCGGGATAAGCACCGTGTCCTCGCGCCGCTTCGTCACGATCGCGGCAGACAGAGGCGTGCCGACCGCAATGCCCTCGTACGAATCCAAGCCGATCAGCACATAGGCGTCCAGATTGCCCTCCTCTTCGCCTGCGTCGGGATCGACCGGCAGCCGTGCCACCCTCCCTATGCGCTCTCCGACTCCGTTGAGGTCGATGACGGCTTCCATGCCCACCGCGATCGCGGCGAGCGCGTCGCTGCCGAATTTAACGGCGGCGACGCGCCCGGACAAGTCGGACACGACCGCCGCGCTCTCGTAGGCAGGGATGGCGTCGCCGGGTTCGATCGCGAGCGACGTCACCTCCCCGTCAAAAGGCGCGATGAGCCGCGATCCGTCACGCTTATCCCGGAGCTCGGCCATCTCTGCCTGCAGCAGCGCCATCTCGCGCTCCGCCAGCTTCCGATCCGCTTCCTCGCCCGTATCTCCACGCAGCGCGGCGATAATGTCCAGCTCCTTGCGCCGGATCTCCACCTCCTTGCGCAGCATCTGGATCTCCAGATCATCCGTATCCAATTCGGCCAGCACCTGCCCCTTCTTCACCCGATCGCCGACCGCAATGCCCACCGCCTTCACCTTCCGCCCCTCCTCGGTAAAATGCAGCGAAGCCGTCGGGTCCGTCATCACCTTCCCCGTGCCCGACGACTTCTTCTCAATCGTGCCTCGCGCGGCCGTGTAGACCGGCTTCTCTGCGATTGCGGGCGGCTCGATCAGGTCCAGCAGCTCAGCTTGGTCAGCCTTGGGCAGCATGCCGCAGCCGCCCAGAAGGATGGCCGACAAGAGCAGCACGAGCGGCAGCGCCTCGAACCTAAACCGACGAACTCCGCGCTGATTCTGCCGCCGCCAATGCCGCCGCCGCTCTCTTTTTCGCCGCTCAGGCTAGCTTCGGTCAACGCTTGCTTGCCTCTGGACACGAGCGACGCGAATGCCTCGTCGATCGTCTTGCTGCCATCGACCGCCGCCTTCAGTTCTTCGTTCGAGATCGTGTTGAAGGACTGCGTGAAGCCCTTCGGCAGCAGCTTCGCTTCCTGCACCGCATTCGGCTTCAGCTTGTAGAAGGGGGATAGATCGATGCCGTCCTTGCCC
>JAEZCJ010000187.1 GCA_023433615.1 Bacillota bacterium
GGGCGGGATCTGGCCGGCGCGATCGCGACCCATCTGCCGACGGGCCTGACGGCGGATACGACGGAGCTGGACGTGGAGCCGCCGCCTTCGCGGCTGCTGCTTGCCAGCCGGCCGGCATTCTCCGAGAAGATGATGGCGACCATCCTGTGCAAGCAGTACCGTCCGCAGATGGCCACGGCGCGCGCCGGTGTCTTCCAAGCACTCGACCGAGACGAGTCGCGCGAAGGGGAGATTGTGCCGATCTCGCATGCGATGCGCGAGGAGGAGATCGCAACGCAGGTGCTGGACTTCATTCAGGAGCACGCCCATGTCAACCTGGAGGAAGCAGAGGTCATCGTGGCAGGTGGGCGCGGACTGGGTGGCCCAGAGCCCTTCCGCATGCTGAAGGAATTGGCGGATGCGCTAGGGGGCGTCGTCGGCGCCTCGCGGGCTGCGGTAGATGCGGGATGGATCAAGCATGAGCATCAGGTCGGACAGACGGGCTGTACGGTGCGGCCGAAGCTGTATTTTGCCATCGGTATATCGGGAGCCGTGCAGCATATGGTCGGGATGACGAACTCGGAGACGATCGTTGCGATTAACCGCGACCCGGAAGCGCCTATCTTCCAATCCTCGCATTACCGGATCGTAGGGGATCTGTTCCGAATCGTTCCTGCCATAACGGCAGAAGTGAAGAAGCGGCGAGCCGCGGGAGGAGATTGGAGCCATGAGTGAAAAATTCGACGCGGTAATCGTAGGTGCCGGTCCTGCCGGGGCGGCGGCCGCGCTGACGATGGCGCGCGCAGGTCTCTCCGTGGTGCTGCTCGAGCGAGGCGAGTTCCCCGGGGCGAAAAATATTTTCGGCGGCGTGCTGTATCGGAAGATGCTGGAGGATATCGTGCCCGAATTCTGGCTAGAGAAGGGCTTCCCGATGGAGCGGCAGATCATCGAACAGCGCATCTGGATGATGGGCAAGGACTCGGTGGTCACGTTCGGACACCGGAACGAGGCGTATAAGGAGCCGTTCAACTGCTTCACGGGCCTTCGGGTCAAGTTCGATCAATGGTTCGCGGATAAGGCCGTTCAAGCGGGGGCGATTCCGGTCTACCAGACAGTGGCGACGGAGCTGATCCGGGAAGGCGATCGCGTGGTCGGCGTCAGGACCGATCGGGACGAGGGCGACCTGTATGCCGACGTGGTGGTCATCGCGGACGGCGTCAATTCCTTGCTCGGCAAAGCGCTGGGCATTCACAAGGAATGGCGGCCCGATGAAGTGTCGCTCGCGGTCAAGGAAGTGATCGCGCTGCCGAAGGAGAAGATCGAGGACCGGTTCAACGTGGAAGGCAACGAAGGCGTCACGATCGAATTCATGGGCGAGACTTCGCTCGGCATGGCCGGGATGGGCTTCCTGTACACGAACAAGGAGACGATCTCGCTCGGCATCGGGGTGATGGTTAATCATCTAAGAGATAAACGGGTTAAACCTTACGCGCTGTTAGAGTCCGCCAAGCAGCATCCGATGATCCGCAAGCTCATCCAGGGCGGGGAGGTGCTCGAATATTCGGGCCATCTCATTCCGGAGGGCGGGTACCGCTCCATGCCGCCGCTGTCGGGCGACGGCTGGTGCGTGATCGGCGATGCGGCGCAGCTGGTTAACTTCGTGCACAGGGAAGGCACGAACCTCGCGATGACCTCGGGACGCTTAGCAGGGGAAGCGATCATCGAGGCGAAGCGGAAGGGGGACTACACGCGGCAGTCGCTGCAGGCATACGATAACAAGATCAGGAGCTCCTTCATCGAGAAGGATCTGAAGAAGTACAAGGGAATGCATAGCCTGTTGAACGAGCATGACCCGGAGCTGCTGTTCGATAAGCTGCCGCATGCGCTTAACGAAGCGGCCTACAACATGTTCCTGGTCGACGGCGCGACGAAGAAGGAGAAGCAGCAGCTTGCGGTACGCCTGATCAAGGAGGCCGCAGGCGGTTCGATGAGTCTGTTGAAGCTAGGCTACAAGAGCTGGAGGGCGATGAACGGATGAGCGAATCGATTACGGACAGATTGTTTACCATCCGGTTTAAGTGCGACGACGTGTCCCATCTCGTCATTAAGGAGCACGACGGCTGCCTGCAATGCAAGACCAAGGACTGCACGTATTTCTGTCCTGCGGACGTCTACGAATGGGAACCGGGGCAGTCGATTACGACGGTCGCTTACGAGAATTGCATCGAATGCGGCACCTGCCGCATCGCCTGCCCGTACGACAATATCGGCTGGGTGTATCCGAAGGGCGGCTATGGGATTACGTATAAACTCGGCTGAGCATGGGGAGTAAACGGGTAGCTGCATCAGTCTGCCGGGCAATCAGCCGGCTGTGAGCCTGCTGCAGTTCGGAGTTGTCGACTTGGAGGCCGGATTCCGATCGCAACTTTCCATTACTGGCCTTCTAAGTCGGGTTCTCCTTACTGGGGCAACCGTCGTTTCGTTACGGGATACTGTAAGAAGGCATTGCCGACTTACTGCGCACGATACTCGGCTGGCAGCGGTCGGCTGCGAAGCTGCCTGATGCCTGCGCCTGCCGAACGGCTGCTAGAGCGCCTTGGCCGGGAAGAGCCCGTAACGGGCTCCCCCGGCTATATGCATTGCACGGAGGGTACGAGCATCGCGCGTACATGCCGTCCTCTGTTTCTGGTATAATCACAGAAGGTATTAAGCGACCTAACATCACGATCTGGAGGGAATCGATTGCATACACAGGAGATCGGAATTCCGCTGAAGGGCTTCGCGGAGTTCAGCAGGAAGGTAGCGGCGGAAGGCGCGGTGCTGCTGAAGAACGAAGGACAAGCGCTGCCGCTCAAGGCCGGGGAGAACGTCGCGATTTTCGGCAGATGCCAAGTGAACTACTATCGGAGCGGCACCGGATCGGGCGGCAGCGTCAATGTCATCTATACGACGAATCTATTGGACGGCCTTCGCGCGAAATCGAATATCGCCGTTAACGAGGAGCTGGCAGCCGCGTACGAACGGTGGATCGAGGACAATCCGTTCGATAACGGAGGCGGCGGCTGGGCGGCCGAGCCTTGGCATCAGAAGGAAATGCCGCTTACCGAAGCGCTTGTCTCGGCTGCACGGGCGAAGTCCGGCAAGGCGATCGTCGTCATCGGACGCACCGCCGGCGAGGATCAGGACAACGCGAACGAGCCGGGCAGCTATCAGCTGACGGCGGACGAGAAGGCCATGCTGAAGCAAGTGACGGCGCAATTCGAGCAGACGATCGTCGTGCTGAACGTGTCCAACATCATCGACATGAGCTGGATGTACGATGAAGGCCATGCCCATCCGATTCCGTGCGTCATCTACGCATGGCAGGGCGGCATGGAGGGCGGCAACGCGATCGCGGACGTTCTCGTCGGCGACGTGACGCCGAGCGGCAAGCTGACCGATACGATCGCCTACGCGATCGAAGACTATCCGTCTACGCGCAACTACGGCGATGAATTCACGAATGTGTACCAAGAGGATATCTATGTCGGTTATCGCTACTTCGAGACGTTCTGCCCGGACAAGGTGCAGTATGATTTCGGATTCGGACTGTCGTATACCGAATTCCGAATCGAGCCGGAGGAAGCGAAGCTCGTCGCCGCTAACGGGGAGCAGTCGATCGTCATCCACGCGACAGTCACGAACACGGGCGACGCCTATGCCGGCCAAGAGGTCGTGCAGGTCTACTACGAAGCGCCGCAAGGTCTGCTCGGCCAGCCGGCCCGTGCTTTGGCGGCATTCGGGAAGACGAAGCTGCTGCAGCCCGGCGAGTCGCAGCGCATCAGCGTGAGCTTCCCGGTCCGTGCGATGGCGTCCTATGACGATGCAGGCGTGACCGGGCACACGAGCGCCTACGTGCTCGAAGCCGGAACGTACAAGCTCTATGCAGGCAGCAGCGTCAAGAAGCTGTCGGCGATCGGGCTGGACGGCAAGGACGGATACGTCGTCGAAGCGCTGCAAGTCGTGAAGCAGCTGGCGGAAGCATTGGCTCCGATCACGAGCTTCACGCGAATGAAGCCGGGTACGCGGAAGCCGGACGGCACGTATGAACTGGCCTACGAAAAGGTGCCGCAGCGGAACATATCGCTCGGCGATCGGATCTTGAGCAACCTTCCCAAGACGCTGGAGCAGACCGGCAACCGGGGCTACACGCTGCGCGATGTCCATGCCGGCAAAGTGAGCATGGAGACGTTCATCGCGCAGCTGAGCGACGAGGATCTCGCCGCGATCGTGCGGGGCGAGGGCATGGTCAGCCCGCTCGTCACGCCGGGCACGGCCTCGGCTTTCGGCGGCGTGACGGACAGCCTGTTCAAGCTCGGCATTCCGATCGGCTGCACGGCCGACGGCCCGTCCGGCATCCGGATGGACAGCGGGCACAAGGCGACGCAGGTGCCGATCGGCACGCTGCTGGCCGCGACGTGGAACGTGGAATTGGTCGAGGAGCTCTACGTGCTGGAAGGCCAAGAGCTGATCAGCAATCAGATCGATACGCTGCTCGGGCCCGGCATGAACCTCCGCCGCAGTCCGCTTAACGGCCGCAACTTCGAGTACTTCTCCGAGGATCCGTATGTGACGGGGATTTTCGGCGCAGCCTGCGTCAAGGGCATCATGCGAGGCGGATCGAACGCCACGCTGAAGCATTTCGCCTGCAACAACCAGGAGAAATACCGCACGAAGGTAGATGCGGTCGTCTCCGAGCGCGCGCTGCGCGAGATCTATCTGCGAGGCTTCGAGATGGCGGTGAAGGAAGGCGGCGCGAACTCGATCATGACCGCGTACAACCCGATCAACGGGCATTGGTCGGCGTCCAATTACGATCTTAACACGACGATCCTTCGCCAAGAGTGGGGCTTCAAGGGCATCGTGATGACGGACTGGTGGGCGAGCATGAACGATGCCATCCTAGGCGGTCCTTCGGACAAAAGATCGACGAACGCGATGATCCGCGCGCAGAATGACCTGTACATGGTCGTGCCGAACTACGGCGCGGAGATCAACGCAACGGATGACAATACGATCGCGTCTCTCGCGAATGGATCGCTCTCCCGCGGCGAGCTGCAGCGGAGCGCCATGAACATCTGCGAATTCCTGATGCGTGCGCCGGTCTTCTCGCGGGAGCAGCGGATCGAGGAGACCGTCAACCGGTTCGCGGCGAAGCCGGCCGGATCGGCAGCGGGAGCAGAGGTGCAAGCCTTGTCAGCCAATGCGCAAGTGAAGCCGTTGAGCGATGGGGCGGTCTATATGCAAGTCGATCAGGCCGGCGAATACCGGATTATCGTCCATATCATGTCACCGGAGACGAACGTGGCGCAGAGCGCCTGCAACGTGACGTTGAACGGCCAGCAGATGACGACGATTCAGACCAACGGTACGGAAGGCAAATGGATCAAGCAGCGGCTGGTGAAGATCGAGCTGGAAGCCGGGATGTACGAGCTGAAGCTGGAATACGTCAAGCCGGGCCTGCAGGTGGATTGGATCGAATTCAAGCAAGTGTAAGCAGGCGGAATGAGTACGAACGGAGCCCGACCCTTGTGGTCGGGTTTTTGCTGTCGAGCGCCTGATGGAGTTCTGATTGGACGAATTGCGAGCGTAGACTGATCCCGCCCCTAGCAGGCTATCGAAGAGATGGCTTGCTCTTTGTTTGAGGAACCCGAAGGAAATAGACCTGGAATGGTTCGCAAGGCGTACCCCTGCGGCAGCATGGTGAATAAAAAGGCCTCGATTGGTGAAATTAAAAGGAAATCTACGAATCCGAGGGCTTATATCTATGAAAACTGTGCGAACGATGAACCCGGTTCAGCCGGTTCCTCTCCTAGATGACAGCGAGGGCATCCGAAAGCCGAATGCGCAATTGACCTCCGCCGAACAGGGCAAGCTATGGGCCGCATTCATGGGCAACACGATGGGGGCATGCGTGCTGCAGCATATGCTGCAACATATAGAGGACCCGGAGATCAAGCAGGTCGTCGAGCATGCGTTAAGCTTGGCGACGCGATTCCAAGCGGTGATCAAGGACATTTATGCCCAAGAGAACTATCCGATTCCGCTAGGCTTTACGGAGCAAGACGTTCATGAGGGCGCCGACAGACTGTTCTTGGACGAGTTCTGCCTGCATTACTTGCGTTACACGAGCAAGGCTGGCATGAGCGTGTATGGAATCGCCGTATCCCTAATGACTCGGACGGATATCCGATCCTTTTTCATGGATTGCGTGAAATCCACGATGGAGCTGATCGATATGGTAGACGTCGTGCTGCAGAAGAAGGGATTCGCCAAGCCGCCGCCGCTTATTCCGTACCCCGGTGCGATCGATATGGTGAAGAAGCAGAGTTATCTGAACGGCTTCTTCGGGAAAGTAAGGCCGCTGCAGTCGCTCGAGATTGCGCATCTCTACGAGAGCATTGAGAATAATGCGATTAGCCGCGCGGTATTGGTCGGGTTCAGCCAGACTGCACAGTCTGAGCAAGTAAAGGCGTATATGCGGAGAGGACAAGAAATCGCCGCGAAGCATTACGAGATCTTCTCGGAGCAGCTGGCGGAAGAACACTTGTCCACTTTCCCCATATTGGACCCGTTAGTCACGGCTTCTACCAGCCCGCCGTTCTCGGACAAGCTGATGACCGCCCATAAGCTCGATATGTTCACGATGCGGATCCGCTCCTACGGGAATGCGCTGGCTTTTGCCGCGAGGCATGACTTAGCGCATAAATACGGACGGCTGCTGGTCGAAGTGGGCAACTACGCAGAAGACGGGGCCAACATCATGATCGACCATGGATGGATGGAGCAGCCCCCGCAAACGGTCGATCGCGAAACCTTGGCATCGAAATAATGAACGCTGCACGCGCGAGCCCGGCTTGAATTTGACATGCCCTACGGTAGACAGGTGAAATAATATAACCTGTTTGCCGTGCGCGGCCGGTTTTTTTGGGTGTCTTTATCGATAACAAAAGGAAGTCGTCCTGCTTGATACTGCCCTACATTAAGGCAGATATTGATCTGTTCCTCAAAAGTTTCCCTGTCGGGGTCTTGGGTAGTTCCGATCGTATTTCGATTGAATCCGGCCAGAGACGGGGATCGACGCCAATGCGAGTCAGATGGTACTGGATATCCGATGGAGTAATGCCTCCCGTACACGTCACCCAGACATGTATTTCGGTGCCTCTACGCGGATGGGGAAGTCCGAAAGCGAGTGCTTCATGTACTCCGGGAATGCTGGTTACGACGGATTCGATTTCCTCGGGATATACATTGTTACCTGCCCGATTCATCATGTGATCGGCTCTTCCCTGTATGACGAGCATTCCATCTTGAACATATGCCATATCGCCGGTGTATAGCCATCCGTTGCGGATTTTTTCACGGGTGAGCATTGTATCGTTATAGTACCCCTTCATAATGTTAGGGCCGGCTGCGAGCAAGTAGCCGATAGTGCCATTCGGAACTCGATCTCCAGCCGAATCGACAACGGCAATATTAACATGGTGCAAGGGAGAACCAACGCAGGCCGGATGATACCGGTCGCTGTCCATGCGTAAGCAACTGATTCGAGGCGACGCCTCTGACATCCCATAGGCATTCCATATTGTGCTGTTTCGAAACCCGGCTCGTATGCTGTTGAGTTGTATTTCCGTTAGTCGTTCTCCGCTAAGGATAATTCGCCGTAGACGGGACAAGTCATATTTAGCGGCGTGGGGGGCAAGAAGAGAGAATAGTGTGGGGGATCCGCCAATGGTCGTGATGGCATGCTTCTGTATAAGCAAGAGTGTCAATAGGGGAGAGCCTCCGGGCGGCTTAATAAGGATGGAGCATCCGGCTGCAAGCCCTGCCAACAGTTCACCCGTAAGAGCGGACGAATAGGTTAAGGGTCTTTGGATTAACAATTGTTCACTGGGCTCCAATTGCAGAGCCTTCGCAATATCGAACAGGTTGGACACAATATTGTCGTACGTCAACATGATTGATTTCGGATTTCCCGATGTTCCCGAGGTTTGAATAATTAGCGCTACATCGATGAGCTGCTGGTCGTGATGCGGAAGAATCGGCTGTAGATCGGACGGCTTAATGAATCCTTCCGCTGTAACATTTGAACGGTCAAGGTGAAGCGCATGAGGGAATTCGGCGATTAATGGGCGACTCAGGTGTACCTCATCGGCGGAGCTGATCGGGACAACCGTCCAATGAAGTTTGAAGGCGGCTAGCATTAGGGGGACAACACGCCACGATAAAGACATGTTGATCGTTACGATACAGGGCTTATGGCTGGAATGGGGAAGCATTGACTGCAATGCCTCGTAATTGAAATCAACGCATTCCAATAATTCCCCATAGGTAATGGAACGTCCATTATCCCGTATGATGGCAATTCCCCTATGTTCTTTCATTCTGCTGAATAACTGCTCGACTGACCATTGACTCATCTTGTCGTATGACCTCCATGTTGATATCTAGTTATAGAATACACCTCCCTTTCTTTCCTCACTCGGCATAAATCTATTAAAGCTCTAGCAATATCGGTTTGCTATATGATCAATTTTCTCCGGACAAAGCACAATGGATACAGATTATTTGCCTTATGGTGTTGGTACCATGAAGTTACCTGGAAGATTCATTAGGGGGTGCGAATGTCTGTGGAAGTTTTGCTGGCCATTTGTCATGAATTAACGGAAGATGAGCATCAACGTGTACAAAACATGTTCCCGAATATGGAGATTATCGCAGAGTCCCATTTTCAGACTGCTGCAAAGCGAATTAAGAGAAACAAATATAGGTTAATTGTATTTTTGAGTTTTCAAGAATCTCTCCCCTCTTCATGGAAAGTAGAAGACCTTCGCCTGGAAACCCCCGTCATGATTCTGCTCAAAGTGAACCGCTTGGACTTGTTCATTTTCTACTCTTTCCTGGATTCCGTAGGGCTGCTCACTTCTGGATCGGAGAATGTGATGAAGCCTGAAATTCCCCCTCTTCTTATTAAATCCATCGCGTATATCGAGGAAAACTTATGTGAGAATGATTTGAGCTTGGAACTCGTGGCATCCAGCATTTATGTAAGCCGTTGTCACTATAGCCGCATTTTCAAAGAGTATATTGGAATCGGGTTTAAGGAGTACATCATGAGCAAACGGATACAGAGAGCGAAAGTCATGCTGCAAGAAGGGACACCGGTCACGGATGTATGTTATGCAGTCGGATATGGTGATCTCACGCATTTTGGCAGAGTGTTCAAGAGGCTGGTTGGAATTAATCCATCGGACTATCGGAGAAACAAGGGCTTTGTGAAGACATGCGGACTACGAGGCCATAACGGTGACCAAGACGAGCGAGCGTCCGGATAAATTCAGGGGATGAAATAAGATGTTACCTCGCAATCCCTTCCGTCAGCCCAAGGTTCGTGTCATGCATGGCGATAGCCGTTACGAATGGGAGAAAGTCAGACATAGCTTAAGCGGATTCGGCGTCGCAGGGGTATGATGGCTGGGAATAAGGTGAGGCAAGTGCGGGTAATCGAGGCCGAAGCGTCAGCGGAACTAAATATGGTCACGAGCGAGATGGAATCAGCTTCAATTCATTAGGGAGAGTGTGTAGATGAGAATTGTCGTTGATCTCGACGGAACAGTCTGTGAGTTAAAGCGCACGAATCAGTCCTATGAAGAGGTAGCGCCCATTCCAGGCGCGGCAAGCACGCTTCGCAGGTGGAAGAAAGAGGGTCATGCCATTATCATTCATACGGCCCGAAATATGCGAACCGCCAATGGCAACGTTGGAGTCGCGGTCGCAAACATCGGCAAGATCACGCTGGAATGGTTGGAACTCCATGGTGTCCCCTATGACGAAATCGTTTTCGGTAAACCGCAAGGAGATATCTATATCGATGATTTGGCGTATCGGTTTCAAGATTGGAATCATGCGAAGGACTTTGTCGCGGGAGCAGGACGTCAACCATGAAAATTGGTGATACCGATGGGAGGCGAAGGGCTCTGCTCTTGTATAATTGCGATACGTGTATCCTAGCATGACTAGACGTGTTTTTTTCGGATTAAGCGGGGGCATGGGCCCTGTATTACGAACGTTGCCGATCGCCGATCGATTCCGTCAAGCTGGGTATACCATTGCCTTCAGTATATATGACGACAAGGCGGCGGCTTATATTCAATCCCGCGGTTATCTATATTTTCCTGACGATGATCCTACATTGCCTGATCCTCTAAAAGTAGCTCCGCGTTCGCCTGTATTTTATCATCTTGACCACTACTTTGCCCAAAACGGGCTGCTGGACGTAAAATTCACTCGTTCATGGATTCGACATCGCGTCAAGATGCTGCGCCAATATAAAGCCGATCTCGTCTTTGCGGATATGAGCCCGCATACCGTTATTGCAGCTAAGTACCTGGGTATCCCGACTGTAAGCGTCACGCAATCTTGCTTCATACCGGACGGTTTACGGCTCCGTCATTGGGAAGATACGCCTAGAAATACGCCCGTGGTTACGCCCGTAGTGAATCAAGTGCTGACTGAGCTCGGTCTGACTCAGATTACTTGCATGGAACAATTAAATCGGGGCGATGTCACGATCATTCCTGGAATACCGGAACTTGATCCTGTCAAGAATGGCGCTGCGCATTACGTTGGTCCGCTGGACACGGAAGGGATCCTCCATTCCGTTCCGTTAAATCAGCCGCCGTATATTGTAGCTTACGCCGGCAGACTGGAGGATACCTCCGGAAGCAGTGGAGCGGAGTTTGTACGCATGCTTGCAGATGCCTTTCGAGATGGGATGGAACAAATGATTATTGCCTGCTCAGGCAATGTGGGGAGCTTGGCCGACGAACTGCCGCCGTCCATACGTTTCATTGACAGCTACTCGGCATCAAGGCTAGCCCATTCCCGTCTGTTTATTCACCATGGAGGGCATGGAAGCTGCTATTCCTCGATTATGGCAGGCGTGCCGTCTATCATCATTCCGACCCATACCGAAAGAGAGTTTAACGCACGTAGAATGGCGGAGTGCGGATTGGCTGAATATGTAATGCCGCGAACATTCTCGCACGCGCAACTCCGCCAACTAGCGCAGGATGTAATGAACGGAGACTACCGATACGGCGTGCAACGCATATGCACCGAGATTATCGGTCGTCACTACCAAGGTGCCGAGGCCGCTTATCGGCTCGGCGTATCGTTATTAGCGAAGGAATTCTGTTAGTATCGGGAGGCGCCGTGATCTATGGAATTGGTCTAGACGTACAATTGATCCCCCAATTAAAGGGTGTGGTAGAGGGGCGGGACGAAAGCTACCTGCAGAAAATCTTCACCCCCGATGAAATAACATATTGCAGCAAATATCGTAAACCCGAACAGCATTTCGCCGGCCGTTGGGCGGTCAAAGAAGCCTATCTGAAAGCCATAGGGACGGGCATTAGCGGCGGTTACCGGCTGTCGGACATCGAAACGATCCGGCTCTCGTCCGGTCAACCGCACATTATTCTGCATGGACGCGTGCTTGAACATTTCCGCGAGCATCACTTGCGCGCGTTTGTCTCCATCACCCATTCCGGCGACTACGCGGCAGCTCAAGTGATCCTGGAGCATCAGCAGGAAGACGAGCTCACCTAATCGAGAAAACACGAATAAGTCCTCAACGAAACGCAGAGTCCCCCTACAGCTGGCATGGGATAATGAAAATGTCCCCGGGAGACAAATCCATTATTCCATAGGAGGAATTCCATGAAACAGCTGCTGTCGTCCAAAAAGATTCAAATGACGCTGCCGACATCGAACAGCAAGACTTACTTCGAGCTGATCGACGGCCGTGCCGAGGAGCTTCACTTTACGCAGGTTAACCCGACGAGCTTCACAGTGAACGACTCGGATTTCAGCTTGAAGTCCGGCGTCAACGTCGAGTTGGAGATCGAGAATGTCGACCTCGTTGCAACGTCAACTGTCCTGTGGCCGGGCCAACAAGTCCGCGTCCGCGGCGGCATTCACGGCCAAGGCCAGCCGATCAAAGCTTCGGCGAAGATTCCATTCGGCAAGAAAATGGCAGATGGCGTTCAGGCGGAATCGTTCCTGTACTGGGTTATCGAGACGCCGGAAGGCACGTTCCATAACCAACAGCCGATCCACATGAAAGGGCGCATCGCCGGCCTTCCGCCGAAAGACGCGACATTCCACTCCGAGGGAACGATCGCTATCTACGACGAGAAGGAAGATCAAGTCGGCACGCTCTACGGTTGCCTGCAATCGAACTAATCATGTGATAGCCAAAGAGACCTTACCGGTCTCTTTGGCTTCATTATCCGCGTATTCGAGGTGCAACATGTACGATGCAATCATTGTCGGGGCGCGCTGCGCAGGCGCTTCGCTCGCTATTTTTCTCGGCCAAGCCGGGTATCGGGTGCTTCTGATCGATAAATACGCCATGCCGGGACCGACGCTTTCCACGCATATCATTGGAGAGATCGATGTGTACGAACGTCTGGGCATCTTGGACAGCATGGACAACGCAGGGGCGCCTGCCATTTCCCGCATGAGGGTAGATCAGCAAGGAACTGTGCTGGAGGCACCATTGGTGGTGACTCCCCGAGTCATCGGACTGCGCCGGGAACTGCTTGATCGCATGTTGTTGGATGCGGCCGAAGCGCTGCCGACGGTGGACATCATGCTGAAGACTGAAGTGACGGAAGTCATCGCGGGCATGGGCGTAGAGCCAGCGCAAGTGATCTGCCGCAGCCGATTGGGCTCAGGCGAGTCTGTTCGACTGTCAACCCGAGTCATCATCGGGGCGGATGGCCGAAATTCCACGATTGCCGGACTGGTGAAGGCAACGGCAACCCATTCGGTTACCTATTCGCATGCTGTCTGCTACTTCTATGCGGAAGCGATTACCGCCCTCCCGCAGCCAACGGTGGAATGGTACTGGCATCAAGATGGGCTGGCGATCATCAATCCGATCGATAACGATAGACATTGCGTCGCAGTCATGTTACCAGCGGAGCGTATGGCAGCGTGGCGTACGAACCTTAAGGACAATGCCCTGGAATGGCTGTGCGGAATAGATTCGCTGGCACCGAGGTTTATGAGTTGCCGACTTGACGGCCAGGTAAGAGGATTGAATCCTATTCAAGGCTATATCCGACAACCTTACGGAACAAGCTGGGCGCTCGTCGGCGATGCTGGTGCGCATCTCCATCCGGTATCCGGCGTGGGCATTGATAATGCGGTATGCTCTGCGGAATACCTGTCGCAAGCGCTACACCTATATTTCGATGGCGCAATCGGCTGGAATGAGGCAATGGCCTCCTACAAGCAGCAGCGGGATGAGCGCATCCTTCCCCAATACGATGCCTCGCAAGCCACATTGTCTAAGGCGCTCGAGCCGGTTGATGCCGGGCAAATGGTTTACTTGAACATGCTGTGCACGTTCCCGAGCCTGGCGAAATCAATCGGGCAGCGCGCTGAAACGATATATAACGAGTTGACGAAGGAGGTAACGATGCGTGCTGGACTGTCCGAAGGACCGGTCGATTAACATTACCTATCTGGAAGCGCCAATCGAGCAGGTGTGGCGTGCGGTTGTCACGCCGAAAGGGAGCAACAGCTATTTAACGGATCAGGTCCTTACGAGCGGTGATCCGAATGACCCGCGAGCAGGCGACCGATATACGCTGTACTACGGCGACATTACGAATAAGGCTGTCATCGAGCATTGCGAGCCGTACAACCTGTTCATACTGGCAGACAACTATGAATCAATGGCTCCGGACGGGACCATCGATCCATTCCCGGTAAGGACAGCTTACCGCTTCGAGAGCCAAGGCGCGTACACGAAGCTGGTGCTTGAGGTTGAAGGATTCCAGCCGGATACGCACGGGCAGTGGTTTCGAGAATGTCTGGAGATGGGCTGGCGGCGCTCGCTGATGAATCTCAAATCTGTCCTCGAGCTCGGGATGGATTTGCGGACAGAGCTATTCAGCTACCCGCGCCTTGGCGTTACGAACTGTACGGTTAACGACGAACAGGACAAGGAGACGAGCGTGCAGGCTGGACAAGGCAACTATCTCCTCTACGTATTCCCCGGAGGTCCTGCAGAGCGGGGCGGATTGCGGCAGAAAGATGTGATTACCGCGATCGGTAATGTTGCAGTGCCGAATTATGGCGCGTTCGTCCGGGCCATTTCACGCTACTATGCAAGTAAAGAGCCGGTTGCGTTCACCTATATGCGAGACGGCGAGGAACGGGAGGTACTGCTGGATCTGACGATCGATCGCATGTTTACCGGATTGATTGAAGGGACGGACAGCGGTCAGGAGGCAGAGCGCAAGCGCAGACAGCGAATAGCTGATCAGCGTTCGGCTTCCGGCTCCATATGGCGCAATAAGCAGCTAGAAAGAGGGGGAACACATGACCACTAGCGAAATACCGAAGCACCTGATTGTTCGTCAAGCGGACATGAAATGGGAATACGGCATGTACGAGAATACGGAAATGGCGTATTTATGGGAGGAACCGGAGACCGGCCGGGTGGCTTTCCTCGTAAAATGCGCCCCAGGCAGCACCATCCCGTTCCACGATCACCCCAGGCGGGAGGTGGCCTTCCTGGTGGAGGGCGAAGTGCGACTGAATGATGACGTCATGCGGGCTGGCGATTTTTTGACCGCATTAGCCGCAGAAGCGCATGACGTGTATACCGAAACGGGATGTACATTCTTTATTTTCATCGACTACAATATCAATAAGCATCAGCTGACGCCGATCGCGCAATAGAACAACAACGCCTCTTCGTACGGACCTTGTCCGAGCGAGGAGGCGTTGTTCGATTCGGAGAGAATTATTGCGACCGTTCCATTCGATCTTTGCTGAGCGCCTCGCGTGACACGCGATTCGGATCGATCATGCCGGTGAATTGATCGTCATACGTCAAGTTAGCCGTCGTTGACTTGCGATGGCCGCGGTCGTAGTAGACAAGCTCTACCTCGCCGGGCTTGCCATAATATCGGCCCAGCGCCACTACGAAGCGGCGGTAGTCCGGTACCGCAAGTCCCCCAAGCTCAGTCACGATGACGCCTGAAGGAAGGCCCGCCCGATGTGCCGGCCCGTTCGGGTAGACTGTCTTGATGTAATTGCCGCGAATGCCGCTCCCGTTCAAACCCTGCAGTCCTAGTTGTTCTTCGGTTGCCGAGTAGTTAAGTACGCCTAATCGGGGATAGTTGAAGATGGCCTCTCGCAGATCAAGCCCGAGCTCGATAACATTTTTCAGGTGGAGCAGCGATTGCCGCCAGCCCATCTCCCCGCATTCGTGAACCCACTGCATCATCTCGTCCTCGCCGTAGCCGTCTACCGTCACCGTCATTCTCGTGCTGCCGTCAGCCGATTCTTCGAGCACGAACGAAGTGAGAAGTTCATACTCCCAAGTCTGTCCATTCGGCAGAATCACGGCATAGCTCTCGTCGAAAGTGATGCAGTTGTATTTGCGATATTCGACGCATTGTGATCGGATCATGAGCTCACCGATAACGAGCCGCAGTCTGTCGCCAAGCTCAATCACCTCTTTGCCGTCAGCGATGATAGCGATATCGCTCAGGAAACCGTTCCAGCCGTTAGACGTCGTGACGTAGGGCCAGATGTCTGTTGCCGTTGCTTCAATCCATACCGTATTTACAGTTTGTCGTTTGTTGGTCATCTTCACGCGAAGCTCCCTCCTTATACATGCCTGTCACTATCGTAAAAGGATTCCGCGCTTGTGTGCTCTGTCATTGTTGTCCATCAACCGTCCTATCTTATAGCGGCCAAGATTAGCCGAATTCCATGCTAAAAAAGCAGAGAGCGAGCCGAGCTTTTCCAGCAAAATAAGAAGTGCAGCAAGCAAAAAACCAAGACAGCGAACGGAGGAACGAGGAATGATTCAACCGATTGGAGATCGGGTAGTTGTGCAACCGATCGAGAAGGAAGAGCAGACATCCGGGGGCATTGTGCTGCCAGGTACGGCGAAGGAAAAACCGCAGGAAGGCAAAGTGGTGGCAGTCGGCGCAGGTCTCTTTCGCGACGGTAGAAGAATAGCGCCTGAAGTGAAGACTGGCGATAAGGTGCTGTTCGCGAAGTTTTCCGGCACGGAAGCGAAGCTGGAAGGCCGAGATGTGCTCATTCTACATGAGAGCGATATTCTGGCGATTCTGAACTAATCATTGGTTACGGGATTCACATCCAAATACGATCGGGAGGAAAATCAAAGCATGTCCAAAACATTGCTATTCGGCGAGGAAGCTCGCCGCGCATTGATCCATGGCGTGGATGCATTGGCGGATGCCGTCAAGGTCACGCTGGGGCCGAAAGGCCGCAACGTTGTACTGGAGAAGAAGTTCGGAAGCCCGCTTATTACGAATGACGGCGTGACGATCGCTAAGGAAATCGAGCTGGAGGATCCGAACGAGAACATGGGCGCGCAGCTGCTGAAGGAGGTTGCGACCAAGACGAACGACGTGGCCGGCGATGGCACGACGACGGCAACGGTATTAGCCCAGGCGATGGTTCGCGAGGGTCTGAAGAACGTGGCGGCCGGTGCCAATCCGATGGCCATTCGCAGAGGGATGGACATGGCGGTAAGGGCGGCTGTCGAGAAGCTGGCGCAAGTAGCCAAGCCGATCGAAGGCAAGCAGTCGATTGCGCAGGTAGCGGCAATCTCCTCCGCAGACGAGAGCGTAGGCGAACTGATTGCCGAGGCGATGGAGCAAGTCGGCAAGGACGGCGTCATTACGGTGGAGGAGTCCAAGGGCTTCGTGACGGAGATGGAGCTTACGGAAGGCATGCAGTTCGATCGCGGGTATATCTCGCCCTATCTGGTCACGGATCAGGATAAGATGGAGGCGCGTCTCACGGACCCGTATATTCTCGTTACGGACAAGAAGATTGCGAGCATGCAAGAAATAATCCCGATTCTGGAGCAGGTCGTCCAACAGGGTAAGCCCCTTCTGATCCTCGCGGAGGATGTCGAGGGCGAGGCGCTCGCCACGCTGGTCGTGAATAAGCTTCGCGGCACCTTCGTGTGCGTCGCGGTGAAAGCCCCGGGCTTCGGGGACCGCCGCAAGGAGATGCTGCAGGATATTGCAGTGCTGACAGGCGCGCAAGTCGTGTCCGAGGAGGTTGGCCTCGATCTAAAGACGATGCGGATCGATCAACTTGGCCGCGCGCGTTCGGTACGCGTGACCAAGGAGAATACGGTCATCGTGGACGGATCGGGCAGCCGGGCCGCTATTACGGCCCGTACGCAGCAGATTCGCGTGCAACTGGAGGAGACGACCTCCGAGTTCGATAAGGAGAAGCTGCAAGAACGGCTGGCTAAGCTGTCCGGCGGCGTAGCGGTCATTAAGGTCGGTGCCGCCACGGAGACGGAAATGAAGGAGCGCAAGATGCGCATCGAGGATGCGCTGCATTCGACGCGGGCAGCCGTCGAGGAAGGCATCGTCGCAGGCGGCGGCACAGCGCTTGTCAATGTCTCGGATGCCGTAGCGGCCGTTGCAGCGGGCGGCGACGAGAAGACAGGCGTGCAGATCGTCTTGCGCGCTCTCGATGAGCCGGTGCGGATCATTGCGTCCAATGCCGGCAAGGAAGGCTCCGTTATAGCGGAACGCTTGAAGCGGGAACCGGTCGGTTACGGCTATAACGCTGCGAAGGATGAATGGGTGGACATGATCCAGGCGGGCATCGTCGATCCCGCCAAGGTAACGCGCTCCGCTTTGCAGAATGCGGCATCCGTCGCCGCGATGATTCTGACAACCGAGACGCTGATCGCAGACAAGCCGGAGAAGGAATCGCCGGCTCCGATGGGCGGCGGCATGGGCGGCATGGGCGGCATGATGTAGCGAAGCGTATCGAATATTGCGAAGAAGGCAGGCCGCCGGCCTGCCTTCTTCATGTCCGACAATGATCCCCGAGCGCTTGGAGAGGGAGGAACGTTACCATAGTACATATCTTATGGAAAGGAGTTACCGCATTATGACAAGCTCGGATGACCAATGCCGGAATTGCAGTACGTGTCATGTGCGTAAGCTGTCGCGGCCTTCCGAATCGGATGTGCTGCCCTCCAAGCACGCCCTCGAGACGGAAGCGGCATACCAGGGCAAGCGCTGGGACCATCTGGATGCCAGGGTATTGTGTCGCAGCGGCTATATTCGATTCCCATGGCCATAACCGTCGTGATTCCGGTCTATAATCAAGCCTATCCGTTATCGTTGACCCTATCCGCATTTACAAGGCAGGTGAATGTTAGTGCTCAGTTACATGTGGTGGTTGTGGATGACGGTTCTGCTGAACCGATATCAGCAGTCGTCGAAGCATATCGATCCCGATTGAATCTCACCTATGTGAGACTGCCCAGAGTCGGACGAGCTGCCGCGCGAAATGCCGGCGCTAGATGGGCCAAGAACGGCATCATCGTGTTTAACGATGCGGATCGGATGCCGAGGCCCGATTTCCTGGCGGCTCATATTCGTGCCCATAACCGTAGTGAAGAAGCGATCGTCGTCGGCCAAGTCAGGGAAATGTACATTCGAGACCCAGAGCAGAACCGTGGACGGATTATGGACGCATTGAGCCGCGAAGCGCTTGATCGTGTCCCGCAGTACTGTAGGCTGGTCTATTCGCTATACGACGAGGGAGGGGCGACCGGGTCGCCGATTGCGTGGGTCTCCACCTTAAGCGGCAATCTCTCGCTGCCTATCGAGCTGTTCTGGCGTTTGCAAGGGTTCGACGAACGGTTCGAGGAGTGGGGCTTCGAGCATATGGAGCTCGGCTATCGGGCCTCGCAGGCAGGCGTGCGATTCCGTTATCAGAAGCAGGCCGTCAATGTGCATCTCGCCCATTCACGCGGGGGCTCCTATGAAACATACATGCGGCGAAGCCATGCCGTCTTCTATGCCAAGCATCCTTCGCAGGAGGTCCGCCTGTTCCTGGATTTCATGCTGGGGGAGGCAAGCTTGAGGGACTTAGAGCATTTTGCCGCAGAGACGGGACCAGCCGCCTGCACGGTGACCGCGTCGGACGGTTATGTTAAGATTACGAACTTCCGCCGGTAAACGAAGAACAGGGCAGGCCTAGTACGGCCTTGCCCTGTTCGGATGCTACCCGTCGCCCAGCTCGTCCTGCAGCAGCTGGAGGTAGATCGTCTTGATGTCGTTATAGTGCAGATAGAGCGTATTCCCCGAATCCTCCCCCGTCTTGCTGTTCTCGACTCGATGCAGGAGACAGATGTGTCTCGCCTTATCCAGCCTATAGGCAGTCGTCCATGTAAAGGATCTGACGGTATTCCGATAGAGAAGCGTATAATTCTGGCCATCATAGGAGATGTCCCGTTCTTGCGAATCGTTAAGAAACATAACGCTTCTCCGCTCCGATCTGTCTGGCGAGACAGAGCGCGCTGCAGTACCATTCGCCGTAGAACTCCCAATTTGCCTCACCGTAGTAGATCGGATTGCGGCAGCGGTCGTGGCAGCATTCACACAGCTCCTCAGGCACTTCCGCTTGCCTGTCCCGCAATCCGTATTCGAATCGATCCAACGAAGTCATAACAGATTCCTCCTCGCATGATTTGATTCAAGCATACGATAGGCTTTTGCTGCCACTCTCCTTTTTTGTTGAGCCATTCCCGTCTTTTATTGCGCTATTCGGAATTGCGAAGGATGCCGACGACTTTGCCGAGAACTTCGACATGCTTGGAGCGGATCGGACGGTAAGCGGGGTTGGCCGGTTGAAGCCGGATATAGTCTTTTTCGCGGTAGAAGCTTTTCAGCGTGGCCTCCTCCCGATCGATCAGAGCAGCCACGATTTCGCCGTTATCGGCATCCGGCTGCTGACGGATAATGACAAGATCGCCGCTCTGAATATCTTTGTCAGTCATGCTGTCGCCCTGTACCCGCAGCAGAAAATGATGGCCCGAGCCCACCATTGCTGCAGGTACGTTGATATAGTCTTCGATATTCTCTACAGCAATGATCGGAGCACCGGCCGTGACTTTGCCGACGAGCGGGAGCTTGACAAAATATTCGGCGGCCAACGTTCGTTCCCGGACAATCTCGTCCTGGGACGAATATTTGCGGGGCGCATCCTGCAGCGAGGGAAGGGGCTGATTCTTCCCGACCAGATGGGATGCCATCGACTGAAGGAGCAGCAGATCTTGCTCGGTAAGCTGCTCCGCAAGCTTGTCAATGGAGCGTACCACGGGATGCGAGAATAGCGGGGCAGCATGTTCGGGCTCGTTGTCCGTCATTAGCCAATCGAGCGAAATATTGAATTGCTGCGCAATGGCAATAAGCGCCTTGGAAGAGGGGGTGGATTTCTTCTTCCCATTCTCCCAGTCGCTGATATTGCCGGGCGATACCCCGATAAGCTCGGCCATCTTCGCAACCGTCAGCTGGTGCGATTGGCGGAGCTGCCTAACCTTCTGATTAATGGGATTCATAATGGATCCTCCCCACACAGTCAAACATATGTTCCTTCTATTCGTATCCATAATTATGACAAACATTCATTCGGATGGGAAGCATAAATGCTTCTCCCCTTGATTATTCGCATATGCGTATTATACTGTTGATTATATTCGCATTTACGAATATAATCAACATGATGTTGGTGCTTTCCATAATTAGTCGAAAAAGAGGGGCTGTTGTCAAAAAAAGATGACTAAAGAGCAAGAAAGTAAGATTTTTATTCCAAATTTGTTAGTAGTATTGAAGCTGTTATACGAAACCAAATCACATTGGGCGGTGATACGGTAGAGATGAGTACATTATTTTGCTTCTATGATGAAGGTAAGAACAACGATTGGATGAATCGTATGGATCGACTTCCGGACAATATGGATTTCGTGCGTCTGAACAATCTGAAGTCGCTCGACAGAGCCGTTGAAGCGAAGGCTTACCGATTAATTCTGCTTGTTACCTACGGTTTTTCGATCCCCTCCATTTGGCAAACCTCGCGAGCTGCAGTCACCTGTCCAATCGTTGTCATGACGGGTATGCATCATTTGGACGGAGCCGCACTCATCGAAATGGCTGAGAAGCTCGGCATCGGACAATCCGCCGAAGAAGCTTCATCCAATGGCGATCTATTCCGTACCTCGCTGGCGTTCATCGAAGAGAATATTTACGACCATGAGCTGTCGCTCGACAAGGTCGCTTCCCATATTTACGTAAGCCGATGCCACTACTCCAGAATGTTTCAGCGGCACACCGGCAAGGGCTTCAAGGAATACGTGATCGATAAACGGCTGAAGAAGGCGAATGCCCTGCTGAGGCAAGGGTATTCCGTGACAGAGGTATGCTTCAATGTCGGATACAGCGATCTTACGCATTTTGCCCGCGTATTTAAGCGGAAGTATGGCATCAACCCATCGAACTGCCGTTCTAATGAAGAGCTATATCTGAGAGAAGAGGTGCTTGCATGAGGAAAAGATGGCTGCTGGGAATCCCGATTGTCCTTGTGGCAGCAGGGGCTGCCGTCGCATATTCATGGTGGATGAAGCCTTATGAGCTGCCGGCAGC
This sequence comes from Bacillota bacterium, assembly GCA_023433615.1. Classification (GTDB taxonomy): domain Bacteria; phylum Bacillota; class Bacilli; order Paenibacillales; family Paenibacillaceae; genus Paenibacillus_I. The sequence goes on from JAEZCJ010000187.1 coordinate 21,546, forward strand.
GGACTCGGGCATATCGCTAGAGCAATATGGCATGACGTTTACGAATGAACGATCGGCGCATCCGCATGCAACTGCCATGTCGCTCACCGCCTTGAAGCAATCGGTTACGGAATTCCCCGACAATATGGCATACTCGAATGCACTGCGCATCGAGATGGCATCCCGCGGTAAGCATGAAGATTTTATTGCGTTTGTCGATCAACTGGACGATCATTCCCCCAGGCTTCAGCTGCAGAAAGCATTAGCTTATGTCGACCAACTGCAGAATCCCGATCTTGGAACGGCCTCGCTTGGCCAACTGTCTTCCCGATCCATCAGTGCTGTAAGCGAGATTTTGGAGGACAACCCCTATGATCTGCTGGCGCATTACGCTCGGGGCCTTAATAACATTTATTGGCCGTCCGGCCTGCAGCGGACCGGTAAAGCGATACAGGATTTGGCCTACTGTCTTGCCGCGGCGAAACAACTGGAATCCGAGACCGCTTCTCCGCTCTGGCCGCTCATCTACATCGCTTACGGGGATGCGCTTGTGAAGGACGGGAGAGTGAAGGAGGGGATCGAAGTGTGGAAGGACGGAGCAGCGCAGTATCCGATGGATGATGTGCTGGGAGACTTAGCGGGACTCAATGCCGACGCAGCGTTGAATCACGTGCGGGATGTACGGGGCATTGATGCCTTCCAACGTCCCGATCCCGATATAAGCGACTTGTCGATCTTATGGAGCTCGCTTTAATGGAGCGTGCAATCGTGAACGTGCGGGACGAGATTGTCGTTAGCGGGATTGGCGTCATGACATCGATCGGAGCTGCGCTAGAGAGCGTGTGGGACAATCTCCTGGCAGGCGTGTCTGGTGCTCGGCGGATAAGGAGCTTCGATGTGTCGGGCCACTGGAACCAGATTGGATGCGAAGTGGACGGCATCGAATATCGGACGCTGGAGCGGCAACCCGGCGGACGAGCGACCGGATTGCTGCTTCCGGTGATCGAAGATGCGCTGCATGATGCCGGGCTTCGCGCTGGAGAATGGGATAACCGAACGATCGGAATATGCGTCGGTACGACGATGGGCGAAATCACGCCGCTGGAAGACGAGATGGAAGGCCGCTACACCGGAATCATCGGCGGACCGTCCATTATTGCCGACCATGCAGCGGCATGGTTTGCCTTGAACGGTCCCTGTTGGACGCTCACGAACGCTTGCGCGGCAGGCAATGTAGCCATCGCCAAGGCCATGGACGAGCTGCGTGCCGGACGGGCCGACATTATGATTGCTGCAGGCGTAGATGCGATGTCGTGGGTTGCCTTTACCGGATTCGCCAGTCTGCGCGCCATGTCGCCTGATGTCTGCAGGCCGTTCGATGCAGATCGGAAGGGACTCCTGTTGGGAGAAGGGGCAGCCGCATTGGTGCTGGAGCGCAAGTCGGATGCGTTCCGGCGCGGAGGAAGGCCGCGGGCCGTGCTATCGGGGTATGGGCTAAGCGCGGATGCGCATCACATTACGCAGCCGGATCCGAAGGCCGTCGGACCGGTCAAGGCGATGCGCAAGGCATTGAAGATGGCTGGCATTTCACCTGAGGAGATCGGTTACGTCAGTGCCCATGGCACCGGTACGCCGGCTAATGACCGAATGGAGGCCGTTGCCATGTCCGAGGTATTCGGCGATAAGGCGGTAACGAGCTCGATCAAGGGCCATATCGGTCATACGCTGGGCGCTGCCAGCGCGATTGAAGCCGCGGTCTGCGTCAAAGCGTTGGAGACGGGAGTATTGCCGCCGACGATGAATCATCGGACGAAGGATGCGGCATGCAATGTGACGGTCATAGCGGGCGAACCGCTGGAGAAAAAGGTGATGCATGTCATGTCCAACGCTTACGCGTTCGGAGGCATCAACTCAACGATCATTATGACCAGGGCAGGCATAGAAAGGGAGGGAGTGTCTTGAGATCGATACTGCTTGCTGGCGCAGGCGTCATTTCGCCAGACGGCGTCGGTGCGTCCCCTGTGCCAAGGCCGAGCGAATTATTCGACTGGGGCGCCGCCATGCTGCCTGATATTGACCCTGCCGATTATGGCTGGGGGGGCTTGAACCGGCAGTCCCGAATCGGCAAATATGCCATGCTCGCAATCGGGGAAGCATTTCGCTCCGCAGACGTGCATGTGCCGATTGCCGAACCTAACCAGGCTGACCGCACGGCCTTGATCATCTATACCAGCAACTCGACGCTTGAGCCGATTCTTTCGTTATATAAGGACGCGGAGGATTATGGCGTAAATCATGTGAATCCAGGCATATTCCCGGATACAGTATTGAATGCGATCGGCGGTCACGCTTCGATCTATTTCCGAATCACAGGGCCGAACCTGACGGTTTCGAATACGAGTCCGTCGGCGCTCACGGGGATGCAGCATGCGCATGATCTGCTGGCAACAGGAGATGTCGATCAGGTGATTTGCTGCTCGATCCATATCCATCCCCCCGCGAGATTGCGTCAATTAGCCGGCGGCCGCACCGGTCCGGAGTCGATCGTTGCGCTTCTATTCCGTCGGGATCAAGGTGAATGGATTCCGGAATCGACGCCGAATGCCGTACGGATCGGCTGGCAGGGGCCGCTGACGGAAGCGCCATTATGTTTTACTCTTGTGCCACGCAACCATTCCTTCCTGGCATTGGCAGCATTCGTTCGGGGGGAAGGGGAGCGGCGGCTCTGCGGAGATGAATCGCGGTTCGCAGTCAGCCATCCGGAAGGCAGCTATACGTGCGTGCCGATCCTAACGCGAATCGGGGAGGACGAGCATGCGTAAGCGCCGCATCATGATAACGGGCACGGGCGCCGTATCCGCGGCAGGAATCGGGACGGAGGCAATGTGGCAATCCGTGCTCCAAGGCACAGTGAACCAGCAGTCTCGGACCTATCGTCTCGGAGATGGAGGCGTGGTCTCCTATCCGGTGTACGCGATGCCTGAGCTGGATCTTCGGGATCTCGTATCTGCCAGTGACTATGGCTGGCTCGAGGAAGAGGGACTGACGAAGGACCCGGATTTTGTCCTGCTGGCGTACGCTGCCAGTCTCGCGCTGGAGCAGGCTGGTTTGCGAGAGGAAGATAGACTTCAGACGGCGCTGGTAATCGGTCATGAGAACCTTGGCGTGAATGCATTAATTGACCGTATCCTCACATCGCCGGCTTATGCCGCACGCCGATCGCCGATGGCAGGGAGCAGTCCTTGGCAGGATTACGAGGATTACAGCGCCTCATTCTATCGCCTGCAGACGTTTCCCTACCTGTTCTATATAGCCAAGCTGCTGGGGATTCGGGGGATCAGCTTCACGGTGAACAACGCTTGCGCAACCGGGCTGTACGCACTGGAGCTAGGGGCTCAATTGATCCGCGGCGGCAGTGCGGAGCGGGTGCTGGTCGTGTGCTCCGACTATGCGCATGTTACGGAGCATGCATGGCTGCAGCAGAAGGGATTCAGTTCGGCAGCGCAGAGACTAAGGCCGTTCGATGCAGACCGGGACGGCTCACTCTTGGGCGACGGTGCAGCAGCAGTCGTGATTGAAGCGTCTGCCGTCGCCTCGGCACGTCTCGTGAAGCCGTGGGCTGTTTACTGCGGTGCGTCGCTCAAGCAGGATAATTGGCATATGTCGCTTCCCGATTATCCTTCGCATACCTATTCCGACGTGATGCGGCGTGCTTCTACACTAGGAAGCCGCAAGCCGATCGAACTTCTGATTCCGCATGGGACAGGCAATCAGTTGTGGGACCGGTACGAAATGGAGGAAATCGCGCGCGCGTTCCCTAAGCAGCCGCTCGTTACCGCGTTCAAAGGGAGTATCGGACATACGCTAGGTGCCAATGCGCTGCTGGAGACGATCCTGATCCTCCACTGCATGCGTGATGGCCTGGTGCCTCCGATCGTGAATTGCAGTCGGCCGGACGTCCGGATGCCGTTCCCGGTCGCGGCTGCAATGAAAGAACTTCCGGTCAGCCGAGCAATGAAGGCCGTTCCCGCCTACGGCGGGTTTCAAGCAGCATCCGTATTCGAATCCGTTCCGGAAGGAGGCAGGCGCTATGCAGGTACAGTGGAACTTTAGGGGCAAGCGTGCGCTTGTAACAGGCGGCTCGCGCGGCATCGGGGCAGGCATTGTCCGGCTGCTAGCCGACGCCGGCGCAGAGGTGTTGTTCACATACAGCCAAGATGAAGCGGCAGCGGCATCGCTTAGCCAATCTTGCACCCTGCGAGGGGGCAAGACGCGATCATTCCGGTGCGATCATGCCAACGACGAGGAGAATGCCCGGCTGATCCAGACGCTTCAGCAAGCGGAAGAGCTTCATTATCTAGTGAACAATGTCGGCGTAACGGCAGATAGTCCGATGTACAAGATGCGGGCCGAGCAGTGGTCGGAGGTGCTTCAGACGAATCTCACGTCCATGTTTACGCTGACGCAAGGACTATTCCGCATGCTGGCGATGTCGCGGGGCAGCATCGTGAATGTGACATCGGTCGCTGGCGTGACAGGCATGAGCGGTCAGACTAATTATGCAGCAGCCAAGGCGGGCATGATCGGCTTCACGAAATCGCTTGCGAAGGAATCGGCAGGCGTCGGGGTGCGCGTCAATGCAGTGGCTCCCGGATACATTGACACCGACATGGTACGCGGCATGCATCCGGCCAAGCGACGCCAAGCCGAAGGAGCCTCCTTGCTGCGCAGGCTCGGCAGCGCCGAAGAAGTGGCGGCCGCGACGGCTTTTCTCCTCTCGGAAGCCTCATCTTACATTACCGGCCAAATCATCATTGTCGATGGCGGCCTTACTCTAACCCCTTGAAAGGTGGTTCATGACCGATGAATCCAGATATGATTGCAATAACCCGGCGGCTTCTGGAGCTCGCTTCCGAACTTATTGATGACCAGACGCTGCAAGACGACGCGTTGGACATCCCGCTCACCGAGCTTGGTCTTGATTCTTTGATGGCTCTGGAGCTTGCCGTCTACCTCGAGAGAGAGTTCGGTATCCGGCTTACGGAGGATGAGCTGGGCCGGATCGCGAATCTTCGCGATATACTGGACATTATTGAACGCAAGCGGGGCTAATGCATGCATGCGCTTGATTGGATCATCCCCTTTGCTGTCGCAGCGGTCATGCTGTTCCCCTATCTTTACCTCCGTCTCTTCCATGTAAATATTCCGCGCATGCAGCGTCGCTTTCGAGGAAGCGGCCGCAATTTCTTCTCTCGGCGATTTCCCCTCATTCTCCATGCTTTTCTAACGGGCAACAACCGGGCTGCAGCTCCCATATACGATGCGGACGAGCTGAGCCGTTCGCTAGACCGCGATTTCGATGCCTTCTATCGCGGCTTCGCATATGAAGGGACAGGCTTAGCCTTCGGGGCAAGAGCTTGGCTGCGTCCGAAGCCAGGTCGGCATTTTGAATACCAGATGCATCGGTTGGCCCCTAAGTACCTGTATCAATACTACGTCGGACTAGGCTGGTTCCTGCATATGCGCTACGGCTTTCGATTCGGCGGCTACCGCAGATGGCTTCGCACGCTCGATCCCCGCTATGCAGCGATCGTCTTCGATGGCGTCGGATTCAAGACGTTCCTGTTCCAATACCTGCAGAACAAAGAGGTTGTCCGAAAGTTTTCCCGCTTCGACAGGCATTATCAACGGGTGTGCTTCCAAGGTGCAGGACGAGCACTGTGGTTCCTGCATGAATTCGACTTGAACAAAGCCATTGCGGAAATTCAGTACCTTCCCTCCGCTTACAGGCAAGATGTCTACAGCGGACTTGGTCTGGCCGTCGCTTACAGCATCTTCGATAACATGGCTTTCTCCGAGCATGCGGAGACGCAGGTTCCAGCCTGTTATCGACTGGCTTTTCGGCAAGGGCTTGCATTCGGCTGGGAAGCAAGAAGGCTGCAGGACCGAGATTACTGGGAACAGCAGATCGACAAGCAATCCCCTTCAAGATCTTGGCGGGCGGAGCGCTGCGTGAAGGCCGTTCATCAGGCCAGAGAGATGCTGGATGCCGACGGGGCGGGCGCGAACGATCAGTATTATGCGCGCTGGATGGATGAGACCCGAATAAGGATGGGCGATATCGCCTAAGGAGGTTATATATGCTGCGTTATCGTAGAGTCATGCTGCCATTGCTTGTTATGCTGGCCGTTGCGGCCTGCAGCAATGTCGAAGAGTATGATTACGGTTTTCGTTTCGAAGACGTCACGTCAGAATCCGGCATTGATTTTCTTCATGAGAAGGACACGTTCGACAAGCAGGTATCCAACATCAATCAATGGCTTGCTTCTACCGGCGCCGGCGTGTTTGCGGCGGATTACGACGCCGATGGCTGGATGGATCTGTATCTTGTGAACTCCAGGCGGGGAGCGAACAATGCGCTATACCGCAATAACGGCGACGGCACGTTCACGGATATGGCGGAAGCGGCCGGGGTTGCCGATGTGAACCGCAATGGCATTACCGAATCCGCGCTGTGGTTCGACTACGACAATGACGGATTTCCGGATTTGTTCGTGGGCGCCTGGGGGGTAAGCACCCTATACCGCAACAAAGGGGACGGAACGTTCTCGGACGTGACGCAGGCCGCGGGCGTCGGGCATCAGGGCTATGTGAACAAAGTCATTACGCTTGATTATAACAGGGACGGTTATCTGGATCTCTACCTCGGCAATTATTTTCGCGAAACGGACAACCTCTGGCAGCTCACGTCTACGAAAATCATGCACAGCGATTTCGAACGGGCGCGCAACGGCGGGAAGAACGTGCTCTACCGCAACAACGGCGACGGTACGTTCACGGATGTGTCCGGGGAGATGGGAGTCGACGATTCGGGCTGGACGCTGGCTACCGGCACGGCAGACTTGAATCGAGACGGCTGGCCGGACATCTACAATGCGAATGATTTCGGTCCGGATTCGCTCTTTCTTAATGAACAGGGAAACAGGTTTACGAAGCTCGTGCAGAAGCGCGGGATCGGCGATGATACGTTCAAAGGGATGAACGTGGATTTTGCGGATGTATTCCATGACGGCAAGCTGGCGAATTACGTGAGCAATATCAGCAAGGAGACCTATCTGTTGGAGGGGAACCAGTTCTGGCATGAGGACGAGAACGGCGTATACCGCGATCATTCGGAGACAAGCGGCGTCAAGCAGGCGGGGTTCTCCTGGGGCGCCAAGTTTCTCGATGTCGATAACAGCGGCGAATACAGCATTATGGTGACGAACGGATTCATATCGGCCGGCAAGAAAAGGGACTACTGGTTCGACATGGGCATCCTGGCTACGACTCCGGGGTACATCGTGGAGGATGCCGCCAATTGGCCGGATTTCGAAGACAAAAGCATGTCGGGCTATGAGAAGAAGAAGCTGTTCTACAATGACGGAATGACGTTCCGCGACATCGCGCAGGAGGTCGGATTGACGTTCACGGATGACGGCCGGGGCATTGCGGTGGCCGATCTGTGGAACCGCGGCGCGCTTGATCTGGTATTCGCCAATCAAGGCTCGCCGGCGCGTGTGTTCAAAAACATCAACGATACAGGCAATCATTGGATCAAGCTGCAGCTGGTCGGCAAACCGCCGAGCAGCCGCGACGCCGTAGGGGCCAAGGTGCTGATCACCGCGGAAGGCATCACGACAGTCATCGAACGCGACGGCGGCAACAGCCATGGCGGTCAGAGCGATCCGCGCATTCATTTGGGGCTAGGACAGTCGAAGCAGGCGGATCTTATTCGAATCGAGTGGCCAAGCGGCCGCGTGCAGGAAATGCGGGACGTTGCGGCCGACCGGATCCTGCTTGTTCAAGAGGGGCATGAGCCGACAGTTGTTTCCATCAACGACAGCCGAGCGGCTGGCGCCAACGGTCCGCTATTCTTAAGCTATGACAATCCTTCGTAAAGTTGATCCTCGGTATCTGGTGTTGTTGTTCTTGACGGGCTTCGTTGTGATGGGTCAGGAACTTCTGGGCTTCTTCCAGCGATGGGACCAGTTATCGGTCGCCGTTGTCGCCGCTTGCATGGCGGAAGTCGCGCTTCACCGCATGATCCGGAAGAGATGGCGTTTGCCTCTAAGCGCGCTCATCACGGGGTTAGGAGTTGGCCTGCTGTTGAGCTCCCATCTCATATGGCCCTATGCCGTTACCTCGATCCTGGCCATCGGATCGAAATATCTCGTCCGAATCGGGGGGACGCATCTCTTCAACCCCAACAATGCCGCACTTTGTTTCATGCTCCTCTTCCTTCCTCAATATGCCGTCAGTACGCCCAAGCAATGGACGAACGGCTACGAGGTGATGGCGATTATCCTGCTGCTAGGCATACTGGCTGCCTATGCGGCGGCCAGGCTGGATACCGTCCTCTCCTTTATCGCCGGCTTCTCTCTCTTCGCCTTTCTACGCGTGGAGCTGTTCGATGAGCCTATCTTCTTTGCCTTCGGACCGATGCTCGGCGCTTCCTTCCAGCTCTTCGTCTTTTTCATGCTTACGGATCCGGTTACGACGCCGCCTACACGGAAGGCAAGAATTGTTTTTGCGATGCTGGTCGCTTTGCTTGATGCCTGCCTGCGAGTGGCCGAAATAACGAATTCGACGTTTTACTCGGCTTTTCTTGTTGCGCTGTGCATTGGAATCCCATATCGGATGATGCGCAAACGAATATTGGCCTCTGTGAGGCATTAGGGGGAAGGATGAATGCGGGCTAGAGTATTGACGCAGACGCGAACGCTAACGAATGAGGAGCGGGAGGTCTGGCAGCGCAAGGGAATTACGGGACGTGATATCGCAGCGATCTGCGGTGCGGACCGGTGGAGGACTTCACTGGAGGTCTATCTGGAGAAGATCGGCCAGAGCCCGCCCGGAAGGGTGACGGAGCCGATGCGGATCGGGCGTGAGATCAAGAGCTTCATTGCCCAGCGATTTGCGGAGCAGACGGGCTTTCGAACGCATCGCCGCAATATGATCTATCAGCATGTGGAGCATGACTTCCTGCTTGCGACCATGGACCGCTGGGTCGTCGGCGACGATGCCGGTCTGCTGTGCAGATCGGTCGGCGAGTATAGAAAGCAGGAATGGCAGGACGGTCGAATTCCGCAAGAGACGCAGCTGCAATGCCAGCATCTTATGGCGGTGACCGATACCGGGCATTGGTGGGTGGCTGCATTAATCGGAGGCAACAAGCTGCATATCGTTCGGGTGGAAAGAAGCGAAGCTCAAATCGAGAGATTGGTGAAGGATGCGAGCCAATTCTGGACCCGGCATGTGAACGATCATGTGCAGCCTGAGGTCGATGGCAGCGATGCGGCCCGCGAACTGCTCGGGAGGATGTACGGGCCGGACTCGGCCGCTGCGAATCGAATCGTATTGCCGGATGAAGCCGGCGTCTGGGTGAAGCAGTACAGAACGGCATGTGAGGAAGAGCGAATTACGCTCCGCAAGAAGACGGAAGCGGAGAACTATCTTAAAGCGCTGCTAGGCGCCAATGAGTCGGGAGTCATTGGCAGCGACCGGGTGGAGTGGCGTACGGTTCAACACAAGAACGGCGCTCGCCAATATCGAAGATTCGCCGTATACAAAGAGCAGCAGGTGACCTGCGATGCCAAACAAGGAGGATAATAGAGATGACGTTCAATCGTAATCGTATGAGGTGGGCAATACTGGCGGTTATTGTCGGCGTGCTGATCGCCGGCTTCTGGAATTATAAATTGGTTGACGGCTTGGGTCGCGATTTACTCGCGAACCCGCTGATTGGGGAAGAGGCAGCCGGCTACAATGAAGGAGGCAGCTGGTTCGGCTTCGTCTTCGCGGCCGCAGCGGGACTCGCGGCAAGCTTCACTGCCTGCAACTGCGTAGTGTTCGCTATGCTGCCGGGACTTCTATGCGGAACGGACAGCAGAACGTCAACCAGACGCTCGGCTTTTGTTGTTCTGGCAATCTTTGCGGCTGCAGTGCTGGTTGTGTGCGGCGTGTACGGCGCTTATGTTACATCGTTAGGCGTTGAAGGCGTGGAGGCTTTCAATGAACGGGGCATGCGACTGTCGCAGGCACAGACAACGTTCACGTTGATCGGTGTTGCGCTAATTGCATGGGGATTGCTGTCATACGGCTTCTTCGATTCCCTTCGCGGTCTCGTGTCGCCGCGATTGCAGAGTCTATTGGCGTCGTCGGAAGCCAAAGCGGCGCTGATGGGCCTAATGGCAGGCTTCTTCGCGGTAGGGAGGCCATATCCGGTATTTCGCGAATTCATCCTATATGCAGCTGAATCAGGCAGTTGGCTGTACGGATCTGCGGTTATGATGGTGCAAGGCCTAGCCCAAATCGCGATTATGGTAGTGCTGTTCCTGGCTATCACGCAATTCATGGGCAAGCGGCTGATCCGTTGGATGACGAATAAGCCGCATCAGCCGCAGATGATCAGCAGCTTTGCGTTGTTGGCCGGAGGCGCATTCTTCGTCTATTACTGGGGCTTCGCATTCTGGTACGACATTGGAGGTTGGGGGTTTAAATTGCAATGGTACGAGTGACGGATTTGCAATCTGTTGACGATCAGATGTATGCAACGCTGCATCCCTTCACTTATATGGCAGGGCAGTTGGCTTCCGCCGAGCAATTTCAAACCGCAAACCTGTGTCTTGTGAAGGGCAGCGGCGTCTGGGCGGCAGACAGCCGGAATCACTGGCACTTCTATGCAACGACCGCGGTTCCATCCGTGGGGCTGGGCAATGCCGAAGTCATCCGGCGTATTACGCAGCAGTATGAGACGCTGAGCTTCGGCTCTACCTGCGCGCAGACGCATCCCTTAATTGAACAGCTTTCCCGGCGGCTGATTGCCTGGACCGGAGAGCCGTTCACGCAAGTATTCTACAGTAATGACGGCTCGGGTGCCGTGGAAACCGCGATGCGGCTCGCACGCCAATACCATATAGCTGCGGGGGAGAAGAAGCGGACGAAATTTATCAGCCTGGAAGGCAACTACCATGGCACAACCTTCGCTACTGGTTCCGTTACGCATATGGGAATACGGGAAACATTCGGTCCTGGGCTGCATGATTGCCATGCAGCGCCAGCCCCGAACCTGTTCAGGCCCCCGATCGACGGTTCGCAGGAGACGGTCATCCGCTACTGTACCGACTTGCTGGAGGAGCTGATCTTCGAGTTATCTCCGAATGAGGTTGCTGCCGTGTTGCTCGAGCCGATCCAGGGCGTGTATGGCATCGTGCCGATTCCGGAGACGTTTATTCGGAACGTTCGGGCCATCACCGAGAAGTACGGCATTCTGCTCATTATGGATGAGGTGGCGACCGGCTGCGGGAGAACCGGCAGCTGGACCGCGTCACAGGCGCTGGGCATACAACCGGATTTCCTTGCGCTGTCCAAGGGATTGACAGGCGGATATTTTCCGATGGGAGCGACACTGATCGCCGATCCGGTCAAGGGTCGGTTGTTCGGGGAGGGAGGCATCTTCCTTCACGGCTCGACCCAGAGCGGGCACCCGGTCGGCTGCGCAGCCGCACTGGCAGTCATGGACTATATCGAGGAATGGGAACTCATCGAGAATGCGGACGTCATGGGCGCGCATATCTTGGATTCGCTCCGGAGCGGACTGCAGCACTATGGCAATGTCGGCGATATTCGGGGGAAGGGCATGATGCTCGGGATCGAGTTCGTCAAGAACAAGCTGGCGAAGGAACCGGTCGATTACGATTTCGGAGAGAGACTGTCCGCAGCGTTGAAGAGGGAAGGCGTACTGGGCAATTGGTTCAATGGCACGCTCCTGCTCTATCCTCCCCTCACGACGACTCGGATGGAGGCAGATTACCTGATTCAAGGCGTGACGAAAGCCGTTATTTCGTTAGGAATGGAGTAGATGTCCGTGGCCCTGCATGCGGGAGATATTGCGCCTGGCTTTACGATTGTTGCCTACAGGAATGGCGCTTCGACCGAGATCGCTTTGCATCAATATCGAGGATATTATGTCGTCCTGTATTTCTACCCCAGAGACTTGACCCCGCTGTGTACCGCTCAGGCGTGCGCATTCCGGGACGGGAGGGAGTCCTTGACTATGGAACCGCCGAATCGGATTGCCGTGCTGGGCATTAGTCCGGATTCGATCGCCACGCATGCCCGGTTTGCTCGATTGCATCGGCTGTCGCATCCGCTTCTATCGGACAGCGACATGAGCGTTGCGCGGCAATACGGAGTATTGAGGGAGAACAGTGGCGCAGGGAACGGCGCGGAGCAACAATACTCACGCGTAACTTTCCTCATCGGCCCGACAGGCATTATTCTGCGGACCTATCAGATTCAACAGACCGAAGGGCATCTTGCAGAGTTGGCAAGCGACCTGAAAGCTGAGGTGCTTCGAACGAATTGAGCGAACACGACCTTTCGAACGAACTCGATCGAATCAACGGCGACCTCTGCAAGGCGTATCGGCCGATGATGCACGCGCTATGGATGACTATGACTACGGGAGAGAGCGATTGGGCGAGCAGCTACGCCGATTGCGAACTCAGCTATTATGAGATTCTGAGTTCCGGAGCGATATCAAAGCTGTTCGCAAGTCACGAGGCTGCAAACGACACGTGCAGCCGCAGCGAGAAACGGCAGTTGGATATGCTGAAGGTTGAGGCGATGGAGCAGCTTGCGGATGAGTCTACGCGCCGTCGAATATCCGAGACATGGAATCGCCTGCATCTGCGAATTTCGACAGGCCGCGCCGAGATCGACGGCAGCAAGCTGACAGATCGAGAAGTACAGACCATTCTATCCGCCTCGCGCAACGAGCGCACGCGCAGACGCGTGTGGGAAGCATACATGGCCATCGGATCGCAGAATGCGCCCGACCTTATGCAGCTTGTAGCTGATCGCAATGCAGTTGCCGCGGCTCAAGGGTTCTCGGATTATTTCGAGATGAAGTTGGCGCTTCAAGGAGTCAGCCAGCATGAACTCTTTGCGATTATCGCACGTTTGCGCTCCGGCTTGGATGCGACGTACATGCGGGTAAAGGCTGAGATTGACGAGTCGGTTGCTTCCGTATTCCATATTCCTGTTGCGCAGCTTCAACCTTGGCACTATGAGGATCCTTTTTTTCAACGGCATTCATTCTCGCAGCGAACCTATAAGTGGGAGCCCTCCGCGCTCCTCGCCGAACTTAAGCGCTGGATACATGGCAGACGGATAGGCACAGCCGACTTCCTCGGTTACGCAGATTTGTGGGAGCGGCCCGGCAAGAGTCTGGCCAACTGTTGTTTAAACATCGACCGCGGCCGCGATGTTCGCATAATGTGCAATTTATCGACCGATATTTGGGGTCTGGGTAAGCTGCTTCATGAGACAGGCCATGCCTTGTACGAACAGCAGATCGATGCGACTCTCCCTTTTGTGCTCAGACAGCCGGCTCATACGTTTCTTAGCGAAGGGGCGGCACTGCTGTTCGAGAGGCTGGCTTGGGAGCCGGGTTGGCTCAGTGATGTTGGAATCGGATATTGGCATGACCATCAACGGATGCTGAGTGCGATGCTGAAACAAAAGCTTGTCAGCCTCTATTGGACAATTGCGCTGGTGCAGTTCGAAAGAGAGCTTTACCGAGCTCCGGGGCAGCAGTTGAATGGATTATGGTGGGATATCGTCGAGAATACCCAGCTTCTTCGGCGCCCGGAAGAGTGGAATCTTCCCTATTGGGCTGCGAAGGCCCACCTCAGCACGCTTCCCGTATACTACTACAACTATCTATACGGCGAAATCGCCGCCTCACAGCTGCGTTACATGCTGGATTTGCAGTTCGGCGATTGGAAGAGTGAAGGGGCGCTCGTCCACCTCCGGGATCACTTGTTCCGCCCCGGTGCTTCAATGGAATGGCAGAGCCTACTGAAGCGATGTACGACTTGTCATTTGGACCCGGAATTTCTTATTCACGATTACTGTTAGAGGAGAGCGGCGAGAGTATGGCGAAAGTTCACATGAACACGCGGACGGTTATACCCCGTCATGAGAAAACGGTCCGGACTTCGCCGCATAGCGAAGTGAGAACCTATTACCTAACGGAGGAAGAGCTTGAATACTACCGGTCATTGCCTCCCCAGGAATCAAGGCGAGTCATTGTGCCCCGAAGAAGAAGCGAGACAGAGAAACAGCAGCATGAGGGCGTTCGGTAGACAACGAAGGCATCTGAAAGCGAAGCCATGACGAATAAAGCCATCCCGGTCAGTTATGACGGGATGGCTTTATCTTAGTACGCCCAGCATGGGAGAGAGTCACCAGATATGATGAAACGCCCTTTCGACTTCCTATTGGGAGGCGAAAGGGCTGAAAAGTTTGATTTTCGTTAATAGGATCTTTGTTAACCTTACGGAAACGCTGTATGCGGGCCCGGATGTACGGTGGTGTGAGAGGACGGAGGCTAGCCTCCTCCTACTCGATTTCCAAACGAGTTGAGCATTCGCTATTTCCCTTGAATGAATGCCTCAAGAGCGTCTCGTGCAGCATCATCGGCCATTTGACGAGGCGGATGCTTCATCGTGTAGGCGCTGATAGCATGAATGGCTCCTGCCATTCCCCGATCCAAAGCGACTTTGCAGCCGCGGATAACATCCATCATGACACCGGCGCTGTTCGGTGAATCCTCTACAACCAGTTTTAGATCGATCTTCATCGATGCCCCGCCGAATTGCGTGCCTTCCATCTGCAGGTAGCAAATTTTCTGATCCTGAAGGAAGGGGATATAGTCGCTGGGACCGATATGGATTTGGTCCTCCTCGAGCGGAATTTGAAGCTGTGATTGGACAGCCTCTGTCTTGGAAATCTTCTTGGACGATAGCCGCTGGTGGTTCTTCATATTGAGGAAATCCGTATTCCCCCCGACATTCAGCTGGTAAGTACGATTCAGCTCCACGCCGCGATCCTCAAACAGCTTCGTCAGCATGCGATGAACGATGGTAGCGCCGACTTGCGCCTTAATGTCGTCCCCGATCAAAGGCAGTCCGGCTTTCTTAAACTTCAAGTCCCATTCCGGATCGGAGCCAATGAATACGGGAATGCAATTTACGAAAGCGATTCCTGCGCGCAGCGCGCATTCCGCATAGAATGCGGTGGCCTGTTCGCTTCCAACGGGAAGGTAATTAACCAGCATATGCGCGCCGGATTGCACCAACGTTTCGATGATATCTTCAGGGGCTTCGTTAGATACGCTGAATGTCTGATCCTCCGGGTATGCCGACATATGGTCGGACACTCCGTCGAGGAGATGACCCATCCGGACGATGACATCCGATTCGGGGAGCGAATCGGCCAATCGCTTCGTGCAGTTGGGCTTGGCGTATACAGCTTCATGAAGGGGCAGCCCAACTTTGCGCTTGTCGATGTCAAAGGCAGCAACGACCCGGATGTTCTCCGGACGATAGCCGGCCAAATCGGCATGCATCAGTCCAGGCGAGTCCGGATGAAGCGTATAGTAATGAATGCCTTGAACGAGAGAAGAAGCACAGTTGCCTATTCCGACAATAGCTACGTTAATTTTATGATTACGAGAATTCATTGGGCCTCCTGTTGGAATTTAAGTAGTTGTTTAGCATGGGCTGCATGTCTGTGCCGTACCGCTCTAGCGTCGCTATCGCCGCATTAGCTTCCGGCAGGGACAGCTTGCCTTCATGAGTCAATCGGTGCAACAATACTTCCAAAGTGTCGAACTTATCGCAGAAATAGCGATGATTGCGAATATGCTCCCACATTTCGCCGCGCTTGCGGATATGCTCCTGATGGTAGTTCTCCCCATGGCGCGTGAACCGGAACCGGTAACCGCGCCGATACAGTTGGTAGGCATAATCCGTATCCTCTTTCCCGTAGCCGGCGTAATTCTCATCGAACCGGATATCATCCGCCTCTCGACGATTGAACGCCATGTTGCCTGTGAACGCTTGGGTCCAGCCGAAGTGGAATCCGATTAATTCGTCTCCGAACAGCGCAACCATTTCGTGCAGCAGAGAGTCGTTGAACGGGGACAGGTAGGCGCTTTCGACCGTGCCTTGGAAGTCGGCGCATAACATGTCGGGCGTTACGAGTACCCTAGGGTCTCTGCTGTTCAGCAAATCCGGGAATTTGCTGTAGAACCGTATCGCATCGTTATACTTGAAGTTCAGCTCAGGGGTATAGTGCGAGACAATCCGATGCTGTTGGCCGATGCTTACGACCGTGCCATTCCCTGTCAGAGCAGCTCGGTGTTCCCCGATAAAGGTAGGGCAGGGGATGCGGTCGTCGTCTGCAAATAGGAGAATATTGCCGCCGGCGGCCTCTAACGCGAGATTCCTTGCAGCAGCGGCCCCATGATGCCGATCGAGGCGCAAGTATCGAATCGTGAATCGGTTCGCATATTCCCGAACGACCTGATCCGTCTCCTCGCTGCCTCCGTCGTTCACGAGGACGATCTCGAAGTCCCGATCCGTTTGCAGGGCATAGCCCGTCAAGGTGAGCGTTAAATAGTTTGCTTTGTTGCGCGTGCTTATAATGACCGAAATCGTGCTCAGATTACATGCCCCCCTGTTCTTTGAATCCCACGCGAAGTGCAAGCTTCGGCAGTATTTCGCTGCCATAGCGCCGGAATGCTTCGAGTATAGCGTTTGCCTCATGCAGGGTTAGAACATCTTCCTGATCGAGCTTATGGAGCAATACTTCCAGCGTCGAATATTTGCTGCAGAAATAACGGAAGTTGCGGAAATGCTCCCACATTTCGCCAGCTCGACGCGGGTGTTCCTGGTGATAGTTATGGGCATTCCGGTTGAAGCGGAAGCGATAGCCGCGTTCATAGAGCTGATATGCGTAGTCCGTATCCTCTTTCCCGTAACCCGTGTATTGCTCGTCAAAGCGAATGTCTGCGCCTCCTGCCCGATTGAAAGCCATATTGCCCCCGAATGCTTTGCTCCAGGCAAGGTGGAAGCCGACCAATTCATCGCCGAATTGATCTGCCATTGTGCGGAGCATCGCATCATCGAACCGAGATAAATAGCAGGCCTCCACGGCAGCGTGGAAGTCGTCTGCCAGGATGCGGGGCGTAAGAAGCGTCTGTGGTTCGTAAACATCCAACAATTCCGGATGTTTGCCGTAAAAGCCGACTGCATCGCCATAGTTGAAATCTAGCTCCGGGGTGAAATAGGATACGATACGGTGTTGGTTGCCGATACTGACTTCGTTCTGCTTGTTGGCAAGGATGGAGGAATGCGCTTCAAGGAATGTCGGACACGGAATCCGGTCATCGTCAGTGAATACGACGATCTCTCCTTCGGCAATGCGCAATCCGCAATTTCTTGAGGCTGATATGCCGAGCGGCTGCTGCTGATGGATATAACGGATCGGCAAAATTTTTTGATAGTGCTCGATGACCATTTCAGTCTCGTCCGAGCTTCCGTCGTTCACGACGATGATCTCGAATTGGCGGTGGGATTGCAGGGAGTAGCCGGTTAGCGTAAGCTCCAAATACTTGGCTTTATTTCGGGTGCTTGTAACGACAGACATTAGCGTCAATTCTCGAGCGACCTCCCATACTCGGTGATTTCGTAGATGATACTGCCGCCCTGTGCCGTAAGAGGAGAGAGGGATTGGCTCTTGAGAGGCGATCCCTGCATGTCCCACCACGGCCACAAACCGGCAGGCAAACCGGCAGATACGTAATCAGGGGTATATAGGCAGAGAACCCGCTTGGCTACTCGGGTTAATTCGTTCAGCAGCGGTCCTCTTAAGCAAGGCGGGAATAACCGTATATAGTCGGTAATGATTACAATATCGAAGGATTCGGACTCGAAAGGCGTATCGATGCCTAACAGGTGATAGATCTCAAGGCCGGGAACGCGATTGCGAATGAAGCGGGCATCTTCTGTGTGGGGTACGAGTAATGTAGTGGGAGATATGCGGTCAATAAAGCTTATATCGTCTGACCCGATCAGCAGCGAACGAGAGGAAGAGTCGGCATACGCACGAAGAGCGGCAGCCGTAGTAGCCGGGTATTGCGGGAGCAGATCTTTAATCGCGAGGCGCTCCCACTGGCTAACGGCTTGGTTCAGCAGCGTATCGGGATAGTAGGGGTAAATCTCTGTGTGAAGATTTCCGACTTTCCGGTGCAGCGCACGGCGGTTCAGGAAGTTGGCTTGTTCATTGGTCGCCGTATCGGCCGGGTGAGGGTAATGGATAGCGTATGCTTCGCGCTCGGCATAGAAACGAATGCCATTCCGATGCAGGCGGCAGCAGAGGTCTGTATCCTCGGAACCCCACTTGATTATCGTGCTATCGAATCCTCCTGCCTTTACGAAAGGGAGCTTAGCAAGAGATAGTGCCGCTGTCCATCCTAAGGACCAAGGAGCCGGAAGTTTGTTCAGATCATTGCCTGTCGTTCTAAATATGCCGGCTCTTGAGTCTGCCCAATGCTCGTGGTCCTTCAGGAGGGCCGCGATCTCATGGAGCGTGTGCGGAGATGCCTCATCGAGCGGAGAAGCATCGATACCCGGAATGCGGTTTAATCCCAGCACTTCGTGCACGAGAACATGTTCGGAGTCGATCCGGAACCGATCAGCTACAAGGGCTGCAAAATCCGGCGAGATCATGACGCCTGAATCCAGAAAGATCAAGATATCGCCTGCCGCCAGCTCAGCTCCCATATTGCGAGCGATTGCGCGGCAAGAAGCGGAGTCACGCGGTCTATATTTATATGTCAGACGGGGCAGTGACGCCGCGTACTCGGCAATCGTATCGCGTTGGGGATGGGAAGAACCGTCGTCGATTACGATGACTTCCGTTGAGATATGTGCGGGAACCCGCTGCGCGGCTATGAATCGAAGCGTCCGATGTAATCCAGGCCCGTCGTTGTAGGTGATAATTACAAATGAGAGAATCAAATAGCTAGTCCCCTTTATGATCAAGTTCACTGTAGAGGCTTTCCAGGATAGGTCTCTCTTCTGCAATGATCCGCAGTAAGAGCTCACCCATTCCTAACGTTTGTTGACGCAGATAACCGCTAGCGACCCTTGAATCATGCCGTTGAAGGACTTCCCGCTTAATGGAGCTGTTTCTGAGTGACTGAGCAAGATCAACGATAGTTGAATAGGAACGTTCGTATTCAATGGAAAGCGGGAGTACCGTTTTCCTCAGAAAAGCGAATCTATTCAGCATAATTTTCTTATGCTCCCATAAGAGATGAAGATCACGTGTGCTGATAAACTTTGGGTTGGTAAGCAGCTGCTCATATAGGCTATTCATGGCTGCAATGCCGAAAGAGCCATGCAGCGGCTGCTCATATTCAGCATTTTTGATGGAGGTGTTCGTCGATAGGAGGTAATCGGAAAGCTGCCTGGTAATTGCGGAAAGGGAGAAAGAAAACTCCCATTGGGCATATGGCCGCAGGATGTGGATGTCTTGGTGATGAAGCGTATCGGTACTCGAGTTCATATAGGCAAGATCGAGTTCCGCCGAAGTCACGACTGTTTGATCGTACGTACGCTCATCCGTGAAGCCGGTCAGAAGAAAATCGTTATCGGCATACCCGTATAGCAGAGTATCGTGTGTATAATCAAGGGAATGGTAACCGAAGCGTTGCGGGATGTATCGTTCATTCAGGTATGCATATACGTAACACCCATCGTCAATACATTCCTTAACGAACTTCGAGAAGGGGATGTGAAGTCTTCTGTACAAAGATTTGTTTATCCGTTCTTTGACCAGCCATGGCCATCCGTACATGTTGATATGATAGAAATTGAAGGAGTCCATCCCGGGGTCGTAGGGCTCAGCCATGCGTAGTTGAATATATCTGCTGAAGAACCAGGGTGCAAAATCCATCTCTTGCGGAAAGATTGACAAGGGGTAAGCGTGGTGAAGGTAGCTAGTAATGGGAGCGGGGCGCAGCGGCAATATGCGTTGGGTCATGTTCAATCCCTTCTGGAAATGATTGTTATTTGCGGGCGATCGCCATCAAGCGCTGGCCGTAGGGAGTCTTCTTCATGGCTTCGCCCAGTCTCTGCAGGTGTACGGAATCGATATAGCCTTTGCGGTAAGCCGCCAATTCAGGCGAACCGATTAAAGTTCCCGTTAATTGCTCGCTTGCTCGGACCGCTTGCTCCGCTTGTTGTATCGAATGGTGTGTCCCCGTATCGTGCCAGGTGTAGCGGCTGTCTAAGAGCGTTACGGACAGGCGGTTTTGTGCCAGATAGGCACGATTCACGTCCGTAATTTCGAACTCGTCACGGGTTGATTTCGTTAAGGTTTTAGCTATTTCTACAACGTGATTGTCATAACAGTATAGTCCGGGCACGCAGTAGTTGGATTGAGGGTTGCGAGGCTTCTCCTCCAGCGAGGTTGCTCTGCCATCCGGATCGAACGCGATGACGCCAAAGTTTTCCGGGTCCGATACTTGATAGGCAAAGACAGCTGCCCCGCTGCGCGTGGAGGCCGATTCGGCGACAAGGCGATCGAGTTCCGGCCCCCAGAATAGATTGTCCCCCAGCATCAGCGTAATGGGATCGCTGCCAATGAAGGATTCGCCAATGACCAAGCATTGGGCAATACCTGCCGGGTAATGCTGCAACGCATAAGAGATCGAAATCCCCCAATCGGCACCGTCTCCCAGCAGAGCGGTAAACTGCCCCAGTTTATCTTCGGCAGCAATGATGAGAATATCGGTGAACCCTGCTTCGATTAATTGCGACAGCGGATAGTAAATCATCGGCTTCCCTGCAACTGGGAGCAGTGGTTTCGGCACAGCCTTCGTCATCGGATACAGCCGGGTTCCCTCTCCGGCAGCTGCAATAATGGCTTTGGCTTTCAATTCGGCTCCTCCTTAATCGATGCTTCCATGTAATCTTTCAGGACATATTTCATGTTCATATAACACTCGGGGTGGGCAATAGATACCGGCAAAGAGGAATGTGCACGGTCGATAGTCGAGTGGGATGCGAGGTGGCGCTGTTCGATAAAAAGCAGCATGTTCTGGCGGTACCACCAATCAATGTGAGGATTGTTCCAGAACGCTTGCCGCAAACAATCCACCAGCACGTAACCATTGTTTGCGAATTTGCTGACCCAGTAGTCCTGCCATTGTTCGTTCAGATGGTTCGTGCCCCCTTGATAGGGGATAGCCGCCGAGAAGACAACGGCAGGACCGAGTTGGCACAGAGATTCGACAAAGGAGTCAGCATTCGATTCTGGCAGATGTTCGGCCACTTCAAGGCAAATGACCAGATCGAAGCGCCGTTCGAGGTTGAAAGGGGAGGATAGGTTATGCGCGTGGAAAGCCTCTTGCGGGATATAGAGCTTGTCTCGATCGATATAATCGCCATCCACGCCGGTAATGTCGGTTACCCCGTTCTCTATAAAAGCGGCAAGCCAAGTACCACGGCCGCATCCGATATCAATTACGCTTGATGGATGGAGAAGTTCAATGATGAAGGGGGCTACTAGTTTGGCCGATAGGCGGGAACCATCTTGTTGTGCGGAGAAAAAAGCATCGTCGTAGATTGCTTCCATGATCTTGCCTCCGTATTGGGTAAGTATTAGATTAATTGTACGAGAGCGTTCCCACAAGCGCTCTGGTTTAATTGCGGTCAACCAGGCGCGTTCGATTCATTGAGAATAGCGGCCGCACGGAATGGGGAAGATGGAACTATCTTCTTAGACACCTTAGACTGACTGGGGGCGCAGGCTGCATGGGATTCGTCATTCTTTTCGCCGCGGCGTGGTTATCCGTATTCGCGTTCTACTCGATGAAGAAGAGTCTGACGCTCCTGGAGAACACCTTCGTGTTCTTGATCATGCTGACGATCGGGATTCATCTCAATTGGGTCGTGGCCGAGGAGTTGAAGTATGTGGTTGCGACGAAGGACGGGCTCTTATACGCCGGATTGATGAGCTACAGGCTCGTCACGATGCCGATGGTATTCGTGCTGATGGCTAACGGGGTCGGGAGATCGAGAACATGGGCCCGCGCTTACCTGACAATTGGCATAGCATTCGCCGCGATGCTAGGCCTGTGGGGCGTCATGACGGCGTACGAAGTTATCACCGAAGTGAAGTGGAATCTGTTCTATGAAGCGCTATATATCGCTGCGCTGCAGGGCGTCTGCTTGCTGCTGCTGAAGCTCTATCGCAGAAGGCTGGGACGGGAGGCGAGCGCAGCTTGATTCTCTGGGAGCGGTTCGATTCGAATGAATGGTTCATGCTGGCCGTGCTGCTGTTCTCATATGGCGCCATATGGCTGCTGCCCAAGCGCGTTCCGATCAGCTGGCTGATCCTCTCGCTTGTCTGGGGCATAGCCAGCTCAACCGTGTTCGACTTTACGATCGGCGGCGGATTGATGGATTTCTACGTGATCAATGATACGAATCATTATGAGTTCGTCGATCTGTTTACGTATTTCATGTTCGCGCCATTCGGTTATTTCTTCGTCTATGGCTACGAACTCCTGCGCATATCGAGGACAACGTTGATTCTCTACATCGTCGGATGGACGGTCGTAGGCGTGAGCTTCCAATGGCTGGCCGAACTTATGGGACTGACGCATTATAAGAACGGCTACCGGATGGAGTACAACGTTGTGGTATTCTTGGTCATTCAATCGATCACGGGCCTATTCTACGGGCATATGCGGGCCAGCGTTCCGTTCAAGCGGCCATCGCCGTCATCGGGCAGGTCTCGAGCACCGGCACGGTGGTCGCCGAAGAAACCGTCGCCCGCCAAGTTCCGCCGGGCAAGGAAATCCTCTCCCTAGTCGATTCACCCCTATTGGATGCATGCATGCTTGCTTCAGGAAGCGGCAGCGGCGTCGGTCTCGCAGCGCAGCGAGCCGGCTCCTCTGCCGCTTCTTCTTGCCGTGCCCGAATGTTATGACAGCACATGACAGATTGATGACAATATCTAGGCGGATTGTCCCTATTCAGATCCGAATGCAGCCATGATAATGGATAGGCATAGATTAGAAGGAGGACATAAGGGGACATGAGGACCGTTATTATAACCGGCACGACGAGAGGGATCGGCGAGGCGATGGCCCGCCTGCTCCTCGAGCAGGGACATCGGGTTATCGGCGTCGCTCGAGGACGGAGCGACTCTCTGCATGCATTCGGCCTATACGATGGGCTGACTGCGGATCTGGGCCGGCCGGAAGTGCTTGAAGCCCTAATGGCAGACGTCTTCGCTAAGGTTCAGCCGCAGCGGCGCGCGGACGGCATCTATCTGGTCAATAATGCCGCGATGCTCCAGCCGCTGCGGAATGCGGAGCGGCTCGACGCGGCTGCCGTAGCTTCGCATCTATCGGTGAATCTGACTGCGCCGATCATGCTGTCGGGCTTGTTCGCGCAGCATGTCGAGGCGTGGCAGGGCGATAAGCGCATTCTGAACCTGTCTTCCGGGTCTGCAGACAACCCGCTGCCCGGGATGGGCTGTTACTGCGCGGCGAAGGCCGGACTCGACACGTTCACGAAGGTAATGGGGCTGGAGCAGCTGAAGAAGCCAGCGCCGATTCGAGTCGCTTCGGTTTGGCCGGGCATGATCGAGACGGAGATGCAAGCGGAGGTGCGGAGGCAGCCGAGAGAATCGTTCGAGAGCGCGGGCTTGTTCATCGGGGCGCAAGAGAGCGGGATGCTGGCGACGCCGGAGCATACCGCATCGCGGCTGGTCGATCTGCTGTTCAGCGAAGCTTTCCCGCAGGGAGGCATCGTGGAGGATCTCGCATCGTTCCCGCCTCCCGCGGGTCCGAGGGCAGTGAGGCGATGGCGGGATGGCTAGAATTCTAATCGCGACCGTACCCATTCTCGGCCATGTCCATCCGGCGTTATCGATCGCCAGAGAACTGCTCCGGCGCGGGCATGAGGTGGCTTGGTATACCGGCCGCCGCTATCAAGAGGCCATCGAGCGAATCGGAGTCGAGTTCTGGCCGTGGATGGAGGCGGCGGACTACGATGACAGCGACTTCGACCGCCAATTCCCCGCCCGCAAGGGCAAGCGGGGGATGGCCAAGCTCAGGTTCGATATCCAGCACCTGTTCATCGAGCCTATGCCGGGCCAGTACCGGGATCTGAAGATCATCCAGCAGCTTTTCGAAGCGGACGTCCTGCTGTGCGATCCTGCATTCCTCGGCAGCGTGCCGCTGGCGATGGAGGGACAGGGACTGCGCATTGCGGTTTTCGGCATTCTTCCGCTCACGATTACGAGCCGGGATACGGCGCCGTTCGGGCTTGGCCTGCTGCCGGGAACGAGGCCGCTGACGAAGCTGCGCGACCGCGCGCTGCATGTGCTGATGCAGAAGGTCATTTTCGGCGGGCTGCAGCGCAGAGTAGACGCCTTGCTGGAGGATCTCGATATGGAGCGGCTCCCATGCTTCTTCCTGGACGCAACGGCGCAGTTATCGGACATTTTCCTGCAAGGGACGACGGAATCCTTCGAATATCCGCGCAGCGATCTGCCGGATACGGTGCGATTCATCGGGCCGATCCTGCCGCAGCCCGCCCAGACGTTCGAGCCGCCGATCTGGTGGGCGGAGGTGATGGACGGCTCGCGTCCGATCATCCATGTCACGCAAGGCACGATCGCCAACGAAGATTTCAACCGCCTGATTATCCCGACCATGCAGGCGCTGGCCGAGGAGGATGTCTGGGTCGTGGCCTCGCTCGGACGAAGACCGCTCGAGAGCTTGGCATTCACGCTGCCGGCCAATGCGCGCATTGTCAGCTTCATTCCGTATGACCGGTTCCTGCCGCACGTGGATGCGATGATTACGAACGGCGGTTACGGCGGCGTTCACATGGCGTTAATGCACGGCGTTCCGATCATCGGAGCGGGCATGACCGAGGATAAACCGGACGTCAATGCCCGCCTGGAATGGTCGGGAGCAGGTATTAACTTGCGGACCGAGACCCCATCGGCCGAATCGATTCGGACGGCGGTCAGGCGCGTGCTGCAGGATTCCCGTTACAAGGAGCATGCGGGGCGCCTGCAGGCCGACTTCGCGAAGCATTCCGCGGTCCATGAGGCTTGCAGCATCGTCGAGCAGTTGGCAGACAGCAGAAGACGCGGGTACTGAGCGACTCAGTTCCGCGTCTTCCGCGTTCATGTCTGCTATATTGGCTGCGATTAGATGATATAGGGATTTGCTTCGATTTGCTCTGCTTTAGCCACGGCTTCTTCGAGCGTCATGCCGACGAAATTCTGCGCGTGGAAGAAGCGGGCGCTCTTCTTGTCGTTCACGAACGCGCCGACCGCGATGCCGGGGATGACGCTGTCGACGGCGCTCGGGGCGTTAGGGCCGCCCAGATCGGTTCTGCACCAGCCTGGGTCGGTAATGTTGATCATGACGTCGGTGCCCTCGAGTCTCGAGGCCAGATCCTTCGTGAACTTGTCGAGCGCCGCCTTGCTTGCTGCATAGCCGGCTTGCTCCGGCTCGTTCTTGATGCCGCTCGTCGTATTGATGACGCGTCCGAAGCCGCGCTCGATCATCTTGGGTATCAGTCGATGGCAGATCGTGGCGATGGCGATGAAGTTGATGCGGAAGCTCATCTCGTAGTCCTCGACCGGGGTCTGCCAGAAGTCCTTGCGATAGGCAATCTGAACGGCCGCATTGTTGAAAACAATGTCCACCTGCGTACCCTGCGCGTCGATCGTATCCAGCATGGCGACAACTTCATCGTGATTCGCGAGCTCGGCTTCCACGACGTAAGCATCGACGCCGAGCGCCTTCACTTCTTCCTCGACCTTCTTCGTATGCGCGCTGCTTCTGCTATGCAGGATGAGATTGCAGCCCTGCTTCGCCATGAAGATGGCGGTCTGGTAGCCGACGCCTCTGCTAGCGCCGGTAATGAGCGCCCAACGTCCTCGTACGTTAATCATTGCAAGCTCTCCTCTTCCGCTCGTATTGACCGATGTGCACGTTCCGACGGCTGGCCGCTTGCCAGGTAGCGGTCCGTTAAGACGGAGAGTAAGTGAATCCCTACCTCGTTATGGCCGCCTTCCGGAATGATCAGGTCGGCATACTTCTTGGATGGTTCTATGAATGCCTCGTGCATCGGCTTCACCGTGTTCAGATACTGATCCCGAATCGATTGGATCGTCCGACCGCGTTCCTCGATATCCCGCAGCACCCGGCGCAGCAGCCGAACGTCGGGATCGGTATCGACGAACACCTTGATATCGAGCAGCGCTCTAAGCTTCTCGTCGGACAGCACGTGCAGGCCTTCGAGTATGGCGATTTTGCTCGGGAGAAGCTCGAGCGTCTTCGCGGTTGACCGGGCATGGACGGTGAAGTCGTAGACAGGCGCATACGCGGCTTGTCCCGCCCGAAGCTGTTCGAGATGCTGGATCAACAGCTCGTTGTCGAAGGCGAACGGATGATCATAATTAATGGCGGAGCGCTCTTCCATGCTGAGATGAACGTGGTCCTTGTAATAGTTATCCTGCGAGATGAACGTGATCCGGTTAGAGCCGAGCCGGTCCATGACGGAGCGGGCGACGGTTGTCTTGCCCGAGCCGGTACCGCCCGCGATTCCGATGATGAGCATGGAGACGATGTCCTCCCTCTGTAGTTAATCGCCGAGATGCCCGTATTGTAGCATAGTGGAGAAGCGATTTCACGTAAGGCGAGCGACATCGGCAGGACGTATCAGGAAGGCGAAGCCCCGCTGTCGTAGAATCGTAAATAGTTGGCCAATTGACTGGCCCAATAGGAACCGTTATGCCCGCCGGGGTTCGGTGCCCACTTGGCTTGCAATCCGTGCTTAAGCATAACTTCGTACAGATGCTTATCCTTCTCGGACAGCGGATCGGAATCTCCCGCATCCAGGTAAATATCGAGCTTAACGTCCCGCAGCTTCTCCGAGGCAGCCAGCAGGAAGGGGTCTCGGGCTGCGCGCAGTTCTTCGCTCGCATAGAGCCAATCGCGCTGATCGAGATAGAGATCCGTCGGCGAATAATCCCAGACGGCTGCGCTGTGCGCGCCGATTCGGCTGAACAGCTCGGGATAAGTGAGGCCCAGGTAGAGCGCGGCATACCCGCCCATGGAAGCGCCGCCGATATAGCGTCCCGTCCGGTCGGTATTCGTGCTGTAGAGACTGTCCACGTAAGGAATCAATTCTTGAATCAAGTAATCCTCATAGCTGCCGATATCGACGGTGCCGGGGTCACGGCCCTCACCGGGGAATGAGTTCACTGCGAAGCTGTTGCCGTATCCGGGGGAAACCATGATGAGCGGGGCGATGCGTCCTTCTTCGATCAGCTGATCGGCGACGCGGTGTATATTCAGGCCGTGGAACCACGAATCGCGGTTGCCGCCATAGCCATAGAAGAGATACAGGACGGGGTAAGGCTGCTGCGGATCATAGTCCTGCGGCAGGTAGACGGTGAAGCCCATCTGACGGTTAAGCGCACTGCTGTAGAAATCGATCTGTTCGATCCGGGAGTTTGGCGCTTCCGGTTCAACGGCGATTTCTGCCGCGGCTTTGCCGCGCGGAAGCTCCTGGTCGGTATCGGGAACGGCAGCGGTGCAGCCGGGTACCAGCCATGCTAGGATAGCGAATATGAATAAGAGGGGCGGGGATTTGCTCATGGCCATCTACCTCCGAGATCCAAGGAATGACGAATCGTATTGCTCGCTGTCATCGCATGGAAGCCTGCTAACCTACTCTCTCACTATATGTAGCTGTGCTCAAGGTTATCCCGCGTGCGGAAGACAACATCTTCCCATTCGGCATTGTCTATAGGGTTCGCGATGGCTGAGGCGTTATCCTGCTTGCGCGTCGCGTTCGGAGCCGCCGTCGCCCGTCTGCAAGAAGAGGTGTTGGAAGTCGATTCGGACAGGTGTATAATGACGTACATGGGTAAGATGAAGGAGGGCTGGTATGCCTGTTATCGGCAAGAATGGAACGATGCCGCAGTGGTGCGAGCTGAAGCGTTATGAAGTGATGCGTCCCAGCATCGGCAAGCCGATTATGCTGCCTTATGTCGCGGGCAGGATGAAGCTGATGATTGCGGAGGGAAGCTGTACGATAAGGTTCGCGGGACAAGCGGTATCCGCGGAGCAAGGCGACCAGTTGGACGTGGCTGCGGACGGCGTGAACCTGGAAGTAGAGGCGACTGAGCCGAATACCGTGCTGATCTGGCTGGCAGGCTCATGGGGCGAGGAGATCGGCAATGCGGGATTCTTCGCGTTGGAAGCGGCTGACGATCCCGGCAACGACGGCGATCCCGCCGATTATCCGCGGAACACGAAGTTCGATCGGCACTACCACGACTGCGACGAATATTACGTGATCTATGAGGGAAGCGGCACGGTTTCGATCGGCGATCGTCTGCTGCCGGTCAAGGCAGGCGATTGCGTCGCGATCGGAATGGGCTGGCATCACGATATCCCGCAGGTGAAGCAGACGATCAAGGCGATTTACATGGAGACGACGCTCCAGGGTCAGAAGCGCACGGGGCATCTGTGGAATCATACGCATGGTCCGGCCGTTCCGGCATCGGACCGCAAGTAACGATTGTGCGTCACGCAAACAACCTCCTGTGCCTAGGAATAGGCCGGGAGGTTGTTTGCGATTCGCCGAGGGCGAGGGAGGGGCAGCGGAACGTACGGACGCTAATTCGAGTATATTGACCATTCTGGCCGGCTAACGGAACGCGATGACCTTATTGGAGCGGGTCTTGACGATTACCGGTCCGACTCGTGCCGATAACGTCTCTTAGGTCCGTTACAAGCTGCCGCACCCGAGAATCAGCCGAATAGCGTCGCGGTGTTCCGATAGGTCGGAAGAAATCGCCATGCAGCTCGAGCCGACGTTGGCCATCCGTACGGCAAGATTGCCGCTTCAACCCGCAGCGCAGACAGAAGACCGTCAGGGCATGACGCGAATTCCTGACGGTCTTGGTTAGTTGACCCAATCGCGGCGGAGCGTGAACAGGTCCTTCAGTTCTTCCGTCGACAGCTCGGTAATCCATCCTTCGGAGCTGGCAATGACGTTGTCGCTCAACTGCTGCTTGTTCTCGAGCATCTCGTCGATCCGCTCCTCCAGCGTGCCGAGCGAGATGAACTTGTGAACCTGCACGTCGCGCGTCTGTCCCATCCGATAAGCGCGGTCCGTTGCTTGGTTCTCGACAGCCGGATTCCACCAGCGGTCATAGTGGAAGACATGGTTCGCGGCCGTAAGATTGAGACCGACGCCGCCTGCCTTCAGCGAGAGAATGAATACGCCGGTCTCGGCCATGCCTGCCTCCCGAGGGGCTTGGAATTGCTCGATCATGCGATCGCGGGCCGTCTTCGAGGTGCTCCCGTTCAGGTACAGCACAGGCTCTTGCAGCTCTTGGCTCAATACGGCCTGCAGCATCTGCCCCATTCCCACATACTGCGTAAAAATCAAGCAGCGCTCCCCTTCGTCCCGCACTTCCTTCACCATGGCGACGAGCCGCTCCAGCTTGGCGGAACGGCTGGCCAGCAGCTCCGTATCGAGCGGCATAGCGGCAGCGTTGGCGGTAGCGTTGGCACCAGCGCCGACGGGGGCAGCAGCCCGAGCACCGGCAGCAGTCCTAACATCAGCATCAGCATCGGCATCAGCGCCCGTCCCTGCGCCAACGGCAGCGCCGGTCCCAGCAGTTGTACCAGCCCCGGCCCCAGTCCCTGTCCCAGAATCGCCGCCAGCCTTAGCGCCGGCACCTGTACCTGCGGCCAATCCAGGCACCGCTTCCTTCGTCAGCAGCACCGGATGGTCGCAGAGCTGTTTCAGCTGCGTCAACGCGGCCAGAATCGCGCCCTTGCGCTCGATCCCTTCGAGCTTCTGCATCTTCTCGAGCAGTTGATTCACGGTCTGCTCATATAGCGCGCCCTGCTCGGCGGTCAGCGGCACGTAGCTCTTCATCTCGTTCTTCTCCGGAAGGTCGAGCTGAATGGCCGGATCCTTCTTCTTGCGCCGCAGCATGAACGGCTTCACGAGCCGCTGCAGGTCGGCCGTGCGCTGCTCGTCGCGATCCCGCTCGATCGCGTTGGCGAACCGGGCCTGGAACCCCGCGGCGCTGCCGAGATAGCCCGGCGAGATGAAGTCGTAGATCGACCATAGCTCGGACAAGCGGTTCTCGATCGGCGTGCCGGTGAGCGCGACGCGATGCCGCGCCTTGAGGCTGCGTACGGCAATCGACTGCTTGGTCTGCGCGTTCTTGATGTTCTGTGCCTCGTCCAGGCAGACGGACGACCACGTTAGGCCCTGCAGCGTCTCTTGATCGAGAGCGGCAGTCGCGTACGAGGTCAGTACGATGTCGGACGCCATCGCCTCCGCGAGAAACCGCTCGCCGGCCTGCCGCCTGCTGCTGTAATGCAGCATGACGGACAGCGAAGGGGCGAAGCGGGCAAGCTCCTTCTGCCAGTTGCCCAGCACGGAGGTCGGGCAGATGATCAGCGCGGGCGAGGCTGCGCCGGCTTCGGCCATCGCCTCCTTGCGGCGGAGCAGGTAGGCAATGAGCTGCACCGTCTTCCCGAGGCCCATATCGTCGGCGAGGCAGGCGCCGAGGCCGTACTGGCCGAGGAAGGTCAGCCAAGCATAACCGTCCTCTTGATAACTGCGCAGCTCGGCACGCAGGCCGCCGGGTATCGGCAGCCTCGGCCATTCCGTCTGCTGGCCGAGCTGCGCGATCAGCTTCGCGAGATGCGCATTCAGCTCGACCTCGAGACGGACGCGCGCCTCATCTTCCTGCCGGGCTTGCCCCTCTTCCGGCGCATCGCCGCTGCCGAGCAGATGGAGCTGGAGCACGTCCTGGAACGATAGACCCTGCTCGCGGCTCATGCCGGCCATCGCCCGGCGAATCTGCTCGAGCAGCGCCGGGTCCAGCGAGATCCATTGGCCTCGGAAATTCACGAGCCGCTGTCCGCGCGCGACGAGCTCGGCGAACTCGGCCTCGGTGAGGTCGGCGTCGCCGATCGCGATGCGCCAGTCGAAGTCGATGATGGCGTCCAGCCCGAATAGCGACTGCCCGCGTCCGCCGGCCTGCGAAGACACCTTCGCGCGCAGCCGCGGCTTCTTCTTGCGCGCCGCTTCCCACCAGGCCGGCAGCAGTACCTGCCAGCCGGAGTCGAGCAGGCGTCGGCTGTCCTCCGCCAAGAACCGCCAGGCCGCTTCGTCGTTCAGCGGCTCGCCGAGCACGTCGGCGCTGCCGGCGTAATCGGCCTGCATGCCTGCGGCGGCGGGCAGTACCGCGCGCAGCCGGTCCAGCCAGCCCGCGGCGCGCTCCTCCACGTGAGCCGACCATGCGCTCGGCCATGATCCGGCCGCGGTGCCGTCCGCGGCCAGCCGCACCGGGACAAGCACGGACTCGTCGCGCTTGTCCTGGAGCGTCAGCCGGAGCCGCCACTCCGGCAGCTCCTCATCCGGCTCCAGCAGCTGCAGCGCCGGACGGAAGGGCGCCGTATCGGCACGCCAGCCGACGGCGACGAGCCAGCTGCGGGCGTCCAACCCAGCCGTCATGGCGCTGTCCACGCGCCATAGCAGAGGGAATTCGCGGCGTAGATCGGCCGTATCGGCGTCCGTGCCGTAGTGCCGGGCTTCGACCGCGGCAGAATAAGCGGCCTGCAGCGCTGCGGCGAACCCGGCGCCTGCCTCGTCCTCGTTCTCGTCCGCGGCATCGGCCTGCGCCGCAGCCTCGCGCACGCGTTCTTCCAGCGCTTCATCCTCCCAGCGCCATTCCAGCGCGCCTCTCCGATAAGCCTCGAAGCTCGGCACGTATCGCTTCTCCTCGATCGTGGCGCCTAGGAGCGGCGCGAGCCTTAGGAGCAGCTCGCCGTCGCCGCCCCAGGCCCAGCTCAGGTGCCGCGGCAGCTTGCCCTCGGCGAAGAACGGAATGACTTGCTCGGCCGGCAGAATGACGATATCGACGCCTTGCACCGGATGAACGACCAATTCCGTCCCGTAGAAGGAAGCTTCATGCCAGGCGAACAAGCGCTGCTTCAGATAGAGGCCGGACAATTCGTAGTGGTTGGCAGTCGAGCCGTAGATCAGCGCGTCGCCGCGATCGCTTAACGCGACGTGCACGGCGATCGTATCGATGGTTGCAGGATGCATGCTCATGGGATCAGCTTTCCTTTCCGCAGCTCTTCGTTCAGGGCGCGCAGCCGGCTGTGCCGGTCCGTGAATTCATACAAGAACGCCTCCCAGCGTTCGCTCTGCTTCAGCTTGGCATATAGCTTGGCCAGCCGCTTCAGCAGCTTGACCGCCGCCTTGTAGCTGCTGCGGTTCTTCTGCAGGACGTAGCGCTCGACGGCCTGGTGATAGAAGGGCAGCAGCAGCGCCGGCGCTTCCTTCTCGATCGGCTGCAGTACGGACACGCGATAATCCAGCGGCTCGCTGCCGCGGCTGAGCTGATAGTCGATCCAATCCTGCCAGTGCCCGCGCGACAGCAGCAGCTCCTCGTAAATGCCGGCTGAGTAGGGCAGCATGCGGAGGCAGGCATCCAGCATGCGCGGCTCGGCCTCGGGAATCTCGTCCAATAGCCTCTCCCAGTATTGATAATAGGCCTGCAGCGTGTTCCTTCTATGCGTATGCAGCATCGGCCCGATCTCGGCCAGCCAAGCAGCCAGCCGCGGCCAGTCTTCCTTCCGGAGGAGCTCGCTTAAGTAACCGAGCAGATGCTCCGCGCCGGATGCTTCGCGCAGCAGGGCCCATGCCTCCTGATCTTGCCCGATGTAGAAGTGCATCCAGCCTTGCGCGAGCAGCCAATTATCGCGTGCCGGTTGTTTGCCCAGCTCCTCATCGGCCTGTGCCAGCTTCCGCAGCTCTTCGAGATAGAGCCCGGCACCGTCCGCGTGCGGACCGATCCATAGCTCCCACAGCTGATAATAGACGGGCGCCAGATAGGCCTGAATGGAAGATCTGGCGAGCATGCGGCGACGCAGCCAATCGATCGTCTCCTCCATGCTGGGCCAATGCTTTGAGCCGACGTATATCGCGATCTCTTGGTCGAACAACGATGCGATCTCTTCCTGCAGTCCTTCGATCGCCACTTGCGTCTGGTAGCCGATGAATGAATCCTGCGCATACCCGAGGGGGGGAGCCGGCGTCGGTCGTACAAGCTTGTCGATTAGGAAGAGGCGGACATGCAGCTCGAACAGCGGCTCCAGCTCGCCGGGAAGCTGACGGGCAAACGCCCGAATCGCGGACTTGGCCTCGGTTGCGTAGCCCGTGTTCCGAACCATTCGCTCGAGCGGCGCTGCGCAGAGATTCATGCAAGCATGCCATTCCGACACGGGCAGCTCTGCGATTCGTCCAGCCGCGGCCTCCAGCTTGGCCTGGTTCTCCTTCATGGTGCGGTCTTCCTGAGCCTGCTGGCGGCTCGCGTTCGCGGCTGCATTTGCATACGCGTTCACGATCGGACTGGATTTCGCATTTACGAGCGCATGGATCGATCGCCCCTGTTGATCGGCATACGCCAGCAGAACTGCAACCATATGCTTGCAGTTTCCGTTAACTGGACAAGTGCAGGCGCTGAGCGTGAAGAAGTCGAGATTGAGCTCGACGCGATAGCTGTCCGTCCCTTCCACGACCGCCAGAATTTCCCGAGGCGCAGGAAGCGTCAACGTCCCTACACGCCCTTGCTTGTAGTATTGATAGCCCCGTTTAATCGTCACGTCATCGTAAAATTCCGCCACATCCTGCACGAGCATGCGCCATTGATCATCGTTCATTGCGTAAGCAAGCTTCGACATCGTTTCATTCTCCCGGTCCTGTAATTCCTCATATGGAGTTATTATAGCACATGTGTTCGTCTAAGAGTGGAGGCTGCTGCTCGGCGCGGCAGGAATATTCCGGCGGCAGGGCGAATGAACTAGGATAGATCCAATTCTTTCATCGTGAGGAAGTGCTGCCCGTGGAGATACCTGTCAGCAGCATGGTTAGGCAAGGAAGATCCGCGCCGTCGACGCAAGCGCCTGTCGGGCAAGCGATCGATTTCGTGACGATACTGTTCGCGCTATGGCTCTTATCCGGGGTCTTCATCGACGGGTATGCCCATAGCCATATCGACGAGACGCTCGAAACCTTCTTCACTCCTTGGCATGCCGTGCTGTATTCGGGCTATCTGGCTAGTAGCGGGTGGCTCGCGTGGCTGCTCATCCGCAACTACCGGCTCGGCTTGAGGGGCATGCGCACGATTCCGATCGGATACGGAACCGGCGTCGTCGGCGCGATTCTTTTTGCCTTGGGCGGCATGGGCGACATGATCTGGCATATCATCTTCGGCATCGAGGTCGGCATCGAAGCGTTGTACAGCCCGTCGCATCTGTTCTTGTTCGCGGGAGGCACGTTAATCGTGCTCAGCCCGTTCAAGCGGGCTTGGCATGAACGCGGGAGCGAGCCTGATGAGAAGAACGGCGGCGAGCCCGGCTTCCGCCGGATGCTGCCCGCACTGCTCTCTCTTGCATTCGCCGCCAGCTTCACCGCGTTCTTCGCGATGAATTTCTGGGCGTTCGGCCATGATTATGCGTCGCAGCATTACAATGCTTGGCGTCTGACGGCGACCTTCGATCGATCGATGCAGAATTATCTCTATGAGACGAGCCGGGTGATGGGCATCCTGAACATTCTCGTGACGAATGCGATCCTGTTCCTGCCGGTCTTATGGCTGCTCAAGCGCTGGCAGCCGCCGCTGGGCAGCTTCACGCTGCTGTGGACGGTTCCGCTGATCTTCATGACGATCCTGTCCGGCGGGAGCGATGCTTTCATGATCGTCGTCGGAGCGGGGACGGGGATCGCGGCGGATCTCCTATGGCGGTTCCTGCCTGCTCGACTGGCATATGCGAAGCCTTACGGGCTATTGGCCGTACTGTCCGCCATGATGTGGAGCGGATATTTCTGGGCTATCGATCAGAACGGTTACCTGGCGTGGGAGCCGGAATTCTGGGGCGGCGCGATCGTGCTGGCAGCTTTGAGCAGCGTGGCGCTTGCCAAGCTGAGCGAAGCCCGCTAATGCGCGGAAGCCGGAGCGGGATTGATTACATTTGCTATTCCGCTCCGGCTGTGGTAGGATAGAATTATTGAAATTATGACCTGTGAATTCACATATTGCAGAGGGTTATTATTTTGGTAATTGCCCTGTCCAATATGTGAATTTTTTATTTTTCGAGATAAAGAAGGTCATGTAAAAGAACGGAAGGAGGAATTTCCCATGGAACAAGGAACAGTAAAGTGGTTCAACGCTGAGAAAGGCTTCGGCTTTATCGAGGTTGAAGGCGGCAATGACGTATTCGTGCACTTCAGCGCGATCGTTGGCGACGGCTTCAAATCGCTGGACGAAGGCCAACGCGTTGAATTCAACGTCACGCAAGGCCAACGCGGCCCGCAAGCCGAGAACGTAGTTAAGCTGTAGTCGATCGCAGCAGCCAGGATGCCCCGAACATCGCGTTTGGGGCATTTT
The DNA here is from genome assembly GCA_023433615.1 of Bacillota bacterium. Taxonomy (GTDB): domain Bacteria; phylum Bacillota; class Bacilli; order Paenibacillales; family Paenibacillaceae; genus Paenibacillus_I. The sequence continues at coordinate 56,961 of JAEZCJ010000187.1, forward strand.
TATTTGCAGCCTGGCAGGCCTGTGTCGCCAATGCATGGATGCCGGCACAGCTGCATGAGACATGAGACGCAGTCGCAGGAGGAACGAATGCTCCCTTCGACACGATATCGATTCGGAAAGAGGGTACGGAATGTACAATTCACGCAGAAAACCGCTCGATGCTCCTCAGGAATTGACGACCGTATGGTCGTGCACGACCGATAACTGTAAAGGATGGATGCGGGATAACTTCGTGTTTGCCCATCTGCCCCTGTGCCCCCAGTGCCAGTCCGAAATGGTTAAGAGTGAGAGGCTGCTCTACGTTGTCGCCAATACAAGCCCGCTGCAGACCAAGCATTAATTCAATCGCAATCTAATACCTACATAGCCCCCGGCCGCCTGCGGTCGGGGGCTGTGTGGCGTCCATCCCCCGTTATCCGGTATGATAGAGCATAGACGCAGCTGCATGCGAATGGGAAAGGGGCGAGCGGCATGGCCATTGCCGAGCTTAGCGAACAAGATCTTCTCCGCAAGCTTGAGGAGAAGACGCCGGCCGAGGCAGTCCTTGTCTACACGGCATTCTGCGGTACGTGCCAATTGGCGGAGCGCATGCTCTCGATCGTCCAAGAGGCAGGGACCGAGGTCCCGATCCATAAGCTGAACATCAATTATGCACCGGTTCTGCGGGACCGCTGGGCCATCAAGAGCGTGCCCTGCCTTGTCCTGCTGCGTAACGGCGAGCTTGCAGGCTTCGAATACGCGATGAAGGCCGTCGATTATTTATACAGCCGGTTACGCGAGCTTGAACGTAACGCTCATACATAAGAAGAGAGGGGAGAATCCGATGCGATTATTGCCTGATGCGCGAAGCGGCCGCTGGTGGAAGCTCGGAGGCTTAGCATTTGTAGCGGCAACGCTGTTGTTATGGTTGACTCGATTCGTGGTCGTGGGGCAGGCCTATACGCACACGCACGCATTCCGCTATATGCTGTTCGCCGCGCTGCTGGTATTGTTCTCGACGCTGGCGGGCTGGCTCGGCGCGCGTTGGCTGTGGCTGGCGACGATGGCTGGCATGCTGGTCGGTTTCGCGCTTATGGTACCTTACGCGAATGGCAGCGACGGAACAGGCTGGGAAGACCTGACGAGCCTTGCGTCATTCATGATGGCGATCTTCTACGGCATAGCGGGAGGCATCGTGCTCGAGCTTGCGGCATGGGCGTGGCGGAGGATTGCGAATCGGTCGCGCGGATGAATGCATCGAGGCACTTTTTGTATGTTATTGGAGGAAAATGCTGGGATATGTCGAATAAATGCAGGAGGTTAGCAGTCGAATCGAGCAGATGAGGTAATCGTGCAATGCGAAGAGATAACAGAGTCGATATACAGGTCATTGCAGGGCAAGAGACGGGGCCGATGCTGAACAGCGGACAGTTCTCGGCCATGCTGGAGCGATCGCCGGACCCGATCGCCATCTATCAAGGCGAGATCATTCGGTATGCGAATCCTGCCTGTGCCGCGCTTGTCGGGGCTGCAGGTCCAGCCGAGTTGATCGGACAATCGATCCTGTCTTTCGTTCAACCGGCCTATGCGGCATATGCCATGAAGAAGTCGCGGCAGCTCGTCCGGCAGCGAGTGGAGAACGGCGAGGCGAGGATGCCATGGCTGCGTAGGGATGGATCGTCCGTGCCGATCCATGTGCGAGCCTCGGCCATCGTCTATGACGGCCAGCCCGCGATTATGGTCCAGGGCAGGGACATTACCGAGCTGAAGCTGATGGAGCAGTCGATGAAGGACTTGGAGCTGCAGTACTTCCAGATGATCGAGCGATCGCCGGATGCGATCTGCATCCATGTCGATAATAAGTTCTATTACGTGAACGAAGCCGCTGCACGAATGTTCCGCGCCGCCGACCGGCATTCGATTATCGGATCATCGATCATGGATCGGCTTCAGTTGGACCAGCACGCGGAGTTCGATCGCCGGCTCGGTCTGGCGGATACCGATCTGCCATTGGATTACACGGTTTATAAATGCCTGCGATACGACGGCGAGGTCGTCGATATCGAGGTGAACAGCGCGGTGATTCATCGTCACCGGGACAAGCGGTACATCCAGACCGTCATGCGCGACATTACGGAGCGGGTGAGGCGGGAGAACGAGCTGCGGGAGAGCTCGCAGCTCTATCAGCGGATCATCGAATTTCTTCCGGAACCGCTGGTGGTGACGGAGAACGCCGTGATCGTCTACGCGAACTTGTCGGCGCTCCGGCTTGTGAAGCTCGAAGAGCAATCCCAGTTAATCGGCAGGAGCATCTTCGACTTCTTCCATCCGGCGCATCATTCGGACTCCGAGCGTACCATTCGCGAAGTCATGGCGACGGATGCGCCAAGTCCTTTTCAAGAGCGCAAGCTTCGGTGTCCGAATGGCGAGACGATCGACATTGAGATCTCGAGCATTCGCATCGACCACTATATGGGCAAGTCCGTGCTGCTCAGCGTGCTGCGCGACCTGACGGCCCGCAAGCATGAAGAGGAGTTCATCGTGCAGACCGAGAAGCTGTCGGTGATCGGTCAGTTGGCCGCGGGAGTCGCGCATGAAATCCGTAACCCCTTGACGACGTTGAAGGGGTTCACCAAGCTGCTGCAGCGAGAGGTGGGAGACAAGTATCCGTATCTGCCCGTCATGGAAGCGGAGCTGGATCGGATCAACTTTATCGTGAACGAATTCATGAGCTTGTCGAAGCCGCATCTGACGAGCTTCCGGCTCAGCCATGTCGGCGATATCGCGCGCAGCGTGGTGCAATTCCTGGAAGCGCAGGCGAATCTGAGCAACGTGTCCTTCCGCATTCGCTGCGAAGAGCAGATGCCGCCGATCGAGTGCGACGAGAATCAGCTGAAGCAGGTGTTCATCAATATCATTAAGAATGCGATGGATGCCATGCCCGAGGGGGGCACCGTCGAGATCGGCGTGTCCGCCGATACAAGCAGCGGAAGATTGTGCGTGAAGATCGAGGATGACGGGCCCGGTATTGACGAGCAGGTAGTCGCCCGCTTGGGCGAGCCGTTCTTCACGACGAAGGCTACCGGTACCGGTCTTGGGCTGATGATCTGCAAGCGCATCATCGCCGGGCACGGGGGCACGCTCTCCATTGGCAGCACGCTCGGCGCCGGCACGACAGTGACGATTATGCTCCCGCTTGTGGGGCAATAGGACAGAAGAAGCTGAGCCTTGCGGTTCAGCTTCTTCTGTCATTCCGCCGGACCATCTTTATAGCGATTCTGTGAAGTCGGGCATGTCTTATAGCTTATGCAGGTCGCTCAACCTATACTGAGGATAAGAATGCAATAGGAAGGAGCCGATAGTCATGTCTAATAGGATCCCGACGCCGAACGACACCTACCAAGCGCTGGTCGTAGACCGGTTGAACGGCGAAGTGTTCGCCGAGATCCGCAGCCGGCGGATCGCGGAGCTCCCGGAAGGCGAACTGCTCATTCGCGTGCATTATTCCGGAGTGAATTACAAGGATGCTCTTGCCTGCGCCAAGGGCGGCAATGTCGTACGGCAGTACCCGTCCATCCCGGGCATCGATCTTGCCGGCGTGGTCGTACGCAGCCGATCGAATGCATTCCGGGAGGGCGACGAGGTGTTCGCGACGGGCTATGAGCTGGGTGTCACGCATGAGGGAGGTTACGGCGGTTACGCGAGCATCCCTGCCGCGTGGGCCATGCATGTCCCGCAAGGATTGACGCTCATGGAGACGATGATGCTGGGGACGGCGGGCCTAACGGCAGCCTTGTCGGTACTGCCTTGCAGGCGAACGGCATACAGCCCGCATCCGGTCCGATTCTCGTAACCGGCGCATCGGGAGGCGTAGGCAGCCTGTCCGTCGGCATGCTCGCGAAGCTCGGTTACGAGGTGACAGCCAGTACGGGCAAGCCGGATATGCACGAGCGGCTGCTGCGGCTCGGCGCTGCCAAGGTGACGGACAGAGCAGCCGTACTAGGCGACTCGGCTGCGGCACGACCGCTTCAGAAGCAAGCATGGGCCGGAGCTGTCGACAGCGTGGGAGGGAGCGTCTTGGCGGCGATTCTCAGCCAGCTGCGATACGGCGGTGCCGTCGCGGCCAGCGGATTGACAGGCGGGACTGCGCTAGCGACGACCGTGCTGCCGTTCATCCTGCGCGGGGTGCGGTTGATCGGCATCGATTCGGTCTATGCCGAGACCGATGTCCGCAGGCAGATGTGGGAGCGGATGGCGTCGTCTTACCGGATCGAGGAGCTTGCCGACATCTGCGCCGTCATTCCGCTGAGCCGCGTGCCGGAAGCCGTGCATACAGCTTTGCAGGGAGAATCGCGAGGCCGGGTCGTCGTGCGGCACGAGCAACTGTAAATGCAGGTAGCGGAGGAGGTCGGAAGGCATGTCCAATCAACGGGATACCGGCCATGTATCGCTTGTTGCCGCCTTGCTCGGGATACTGACAGCGCTGCTCGCCGGCTGCGTGTTCCATCCGCAATCGGAGAACGTGATCGATGAAGCTGCCGCACACGGCTTCATCTACGCCATCATAAGCGGCAGCCGCAGCCAGGACGCGTACGGCGACAAGCTCACCGTTGACCGCGAGACCGCAGACGGCGGCCGGGAACGGATCTACGAGAGCGACTTCAAGGGCTTGAAGCCATGGCGATTGCAGATTGCGGACCTCGATGGGGATGGATGGTCGGAGATCGTCACGGCCGTCCGCAAGTCAACGCACTTCGACCCGGAGGAGAAGAATCGCTTGTTCGTCTTCAATTATGACGGCGAGCGACTTACGAAGAAGTGGACGGGGTCGCGGATTGCCGGCGACTGGCGCGAATTCCACGTAGGGGACCTGCTGCCGATTCCCGGCGAGGAGCTGCTATTCATCGAGTCCCTCTCGGATGGAAGGGAGCGGCTAAGCGTCTACTATTGGTTCGATTTCGGATTCGTAAGCCTCGCCGTAAGCGAGCCTTACGATAGTCCGATTGAAGAGCTGGCCATCGCAGGAGAGAATCGATTGTCCTTAAGGCTCGCATCCTCGGAATCCCGCACTTTAATGGTTGATAATGGTACAATAGTCAATGTGAACCACGACCTTTGATTATTAAACCAGTGAGGTGTGTGCAATGCGACGATGGTGGATGCTGCTATTGACGGCGGCGCTGCTGACGGGCGGATGCATGAGCAACGGCCAGTCGCAGAATATCCCTGCGGATACGGGGCGTCTGCTCGAAGAGCATGAAGCGGAGAGCGATGGCGAAGAAGCTGTCCCCGAGGTACCGCTGGCGAATGACCGCTCCTTGGTCGTAAGCCGGCCATGGGCCGACCTTGAATCGGCTGTTGGGAAGGCAAGGCCGGCGCTGTCGATTCCTCAATATGAAGCGCGCGTGCAGCCTTATCGCGTTCAGCCTAGACTGGCGAATGTGACGAACGCGAGCCGCTTCAGCGGCTTCACGGCGGACCAGCTGAAGATGCTGACGGAGAACGGCTTCGTTGTCGTGCCAAGCCGCGATACGAAGATGCACTATGTCTACGACAACAACGAGTATGCCGGGGTACCGAACTTCATTACGGCCGATTCCGTTCTTCATACCTATCATCATTTTTATGACAAGTCGCTGATGCTCGTAGAATCATCGCATCTCTACGACGATCTTGACCGGCTAACCTCGCAGATGCTGGAAGATGCTGTAGAGCTGCACGGGAAGCTGCAGGAGGAGGACCTTCGCGAACTGCAGCGCGGCAATGCCGTCTCGCTGCTCGTCGCGCGCAGGCTGATGAACCCGGAGGCGGCCGTCCCGTCGGAGCTGGATGCGAAGGCCGCAGCCATCGCCAATCAAGAGCTGGCGTTGATCGATGCGGCTTCCAGCTTCGAGCGCTCCCCGTTATTCGGCATCGATCTCGACTATTCGCAATTCAAGGTTCGAGGCCACTATACGACAAGCGAGAAGCTGGGGCGATATTTTCGCGCGATGATGTGGCTCGGTACGGCACCGCTAACGCTCGAATCGGAAGAAGGCGAGATCCTGTACGACAACGTGCAGCAAGCGCTGCTCTTCGCCTTCACGGCAGGGATGGGCGGGGAACGACAGACGAGCAGCGCGGAGCTATGGGCGAATCTCTATCTGCCCACGAGCCGGTATGTCGGCCTGTCCGACGACATTCATCTCTACCAGCTCAACAGCCTGCGCAAGTCTGTCTTCGGCGAGGCGGACGATCCGCATCTGATTAACGATGCTAGGTACCGCGATCGGCTGCAGGAGGCGGTCAGGGAGCTTCCAGCCCCGCGAATTCAAGGGAAGCTGACCGCCATGACGACGCCGACGGGCAAGCAGTTCCGCTTCATGGGGCAGCGTTATGTCATGGACGCTTACGTCATGCAGCGGCTCATGGAGCCGATCGCGCGTCCCGTTCCTTCCGGTCTCGACGTGATGGGTGTCTTGGGCAGCGAGACGGCCGAGCGGCTGCTGTTGGAGGTGTATAAGCCGCAGGTCAAGTGGCCGGACTACATGCCGGAGTACCGGAAGCTCGAAGAGCGTATATCCGGATATACGGACGAAATGTGGGGAAGCAATCTATACGACGGTTGGCTCTGGTCGATTCGCGAAGCACTGTCGGCCTTCGAGGCGGATGCCGGCGTGCCGTCCTTCATGGCGAACGAAGCATGGCAGCACAAAGCGCTGAATACGGCGCTCGGCAGCTATGCGGAACTGAAGCATGACACGGTGCTATACGGCAAGCAGCCGCTTGCCGAGATGGGCGGACCGGTCGAATACGCCGAACACCATTACGTCGAGCCGAACGTGCCGCTGTATAGCAAACTGTTCTATCTGACCGACTACACGACAGCCGTTCTGGATGAGCGGGGGATGCTGGACGAATCGCTGCGCGGCGCAGCCGACACGTACAAGGAACTGCTGCAGCTCCTGATCGACTGCTCGGTGAAGGAGCTGCGCGGCGAGGCGCTAACCGAGGATGAGAACGACCGGCTGCTCTGGTACGGCGGAACGCTCGAGCAGATCTCCCAGTTGCTGCTGACCGGCATGGCTGCGGATGAGTCGGTCCTGGAGCTTAGCGATATGCTCGTATCCGATGTCGCTACGATCGCGCCGAACGCCGTTAGCGCAGGCGGGAACTTGTCGCTCGGCACCGGCTTCTACGACCACATCTACGTGGTCGTGCCGATGAACGGCGAGCTGCGGCTCGCTCGAGGCTCCGTGTATTCCTACTATGAATTCCTTAGCGATAAGCGATTGACGGACGAGGAATGGTGGAAACTGCAAGGCTTGAACAAGGTCGAGGGCGAGTACGGCACGCATCTGGAGCTGTCCGATCCGTCCACGTCGCTTCCGAAGCAGCCGGCATGGACAGCCAAGTTTAAGTCGCAGCGGAACGAGATCCAGATCGAGCCGCTTGAGGTCGATTGGGATCTTTTGAATGAATAACAGGAAGGGGATGTGCGCACCTGCACGTCCCCTTATTTAATTCCCGACTTCCCGGGACGCTGCTCCCATGACGGCGGGACGGCGGGCCTGCTACGATGAGCGCATGCATCCGGCTTATCGGCACAGGCCGGATTTGCGAACAACGTCGCGGAGGGATGGACGAAGCATGAATGTGGAACGGATTATCAAGGGACTCGCGCTAATCGCGATCCTAGGCGGCATCACGCGAATCGGCATGACGCCGAGCGCGCTCATATGGGGAGTAGACAGCATGCCGGAGCTGCTATTCGGCTTGATTGCTTGTCTGCTTATGGGGATAGGAATTTTCGGGGTGTATCTCCACCAGGCACATCGCATCGGCGTGACGGGCTTCGTCTCGGTACTCTGCATCTCGCTCAGCAGCACGCTGACGGCCGGGTTGGTCTGGTCCTCGATGCTCGGCATCATGGCTGAGGACAGCTCCTATGTGGGGACGATGCAGGGCGTGAACTCGCTTCTCGCGCTGGTCGGAATGCTGGGCTTCTGCTTCGTAACGGTACGGGCGCGTATTTTTCCGGTCTGGACAGTCGCGGCATTCCTGCTCTTCCCGGTCATGTCCTTCATTCCGGCTGTCTCGTCATGGGCTACCGTGGCGTGGGGTCTGAGCTACATCGGCCTCGGATACTATGCGCTTGCGAACAAGACGATTAAGGAAAAGACCTTCATCGACGCGGCTGGCTGAATACGTATGGCTGGACAAGACAGGATGGCATGGGGATCGTACGCGAGACTTGCGTGGAGACGATCCCCATGCTTCTTGCTATACTGAAGTTAACATACATGCGGAAGGATAATCCGTCATGAATCGTAAGCTCCTGCTCTCAGCCCTTCACGTCCTGTGGTGGGTCGTGCTTGTCCTATCCCTCACCGTCTTCCTGGTGTCCAAGTGGGAAGGCTATTCGCTGCTGCAGTCGCCATGCGAGCAGCCGCTCCACTGCGGAAGCTCGATGCAGCTGACGGCGGAGACGGCGGGCGATCTGGCGCGTTACGGCATCTCGACCGCCTTCTACGGCAGTCTGCTGGTCGTCTTCATGACGATCGCGAACCTGTCGAGCTTCGTCATCGGCAGCTTGCTCTATTGGTATCGGAGAAGGGACTTATACGGGCTTGCGGCCTCCTTCTTCCTCATCGTTACGGGGACGATCTTCTGCACGGACGAGGCTGCGCTGGTCGGATTCCCTGCCGTGCTGCGAATATTTTGGCTGCTAGACGGTATCGGCTCCTTCTACTTGCCCTTCCTCTTCCTCTTCCCGGACGGGCGCTTCGTGCCGAAGTGGACGTTGCTCCCCGCGCTCCTGTGGATTGCGGCACAGACGTATAGGGTCATTGAGCCCTCTGCGTGGGAGGCGCTCGCATGGGATCCGAGCTTCATGACCGTGCTGCTGATGCTCACGCACGGCCCGCTGCTGTATGCGCTTCTCTATCGGAGGCGCCGATCCGCCAGCCCTGCGGAACGCCGCCATATCGGGTGGTTACTGTTCGCCGTGCTAAGCTATGTAGCCGGAGGGATGCTGTTCGCGCTGTCTTACGTGCTGCAGGACGGCTTGTTGCAGCTCGTATTCCAGACGGCGTTCTTCGCCGGCCTGCTCTTCTGGCCGTTCTCGATCGGCGTCAGCGCACTCGAGCGTCAGCCCGATGCGATCCATCGGACCATTCTCGTCTCGGCGATGAGCTTCCTGCTCGTCGGCCTGTTCGCGGCAGCCGTCGGCGGACTCAGCCTGCTGCTGCGGCAAGATGATATGCTCGTCTCGATGATCGCGAGCGGCGTTATCGCGGTACTGTTCCATCCGCTGTACATGCGGATGAGGGGGGGCGTGAATCGGCTTGTATACGGAGAGCTGGAATCGCCCTATCAGACGCTCACACGTCTTGTTGATCGGATGGATGCCGTGATCGAGAGGGAGGCCGTGTGGGAAGATGCCGCGCGAGGCATCGCGCAAGCGCTGCGAATTCCATATGTCTCGATTGCGCGGGAAACAGCGGGGCAGCAGATCTTGCTGGCGCAATACGGACAGGCGGGCGGCAGCATAACGGACATTCCGCTGGAGAAGAGCGGCGAACAGGTCGGCACGATGCGACTGGGTTATGCCGGAGACTTGCGCGAATCGATGCCTCGCGAGACGGAGGAACTGCTGCGGCATCTCGTTCGTCAGGTCAGCGCCGCGCTGCATGCCGAGGGGTTGACGGAGGAGCTGCGCCAGTCTCGCGAGCGGCTGGTTACGGCGCGGGAGGAGGAGCGGCGCCGCTTCGGCAGAGAGCTGCACGACGGACTCGGAGCGGGGCTTGCAAGCGTGCTGCTGCGCACGGATGCGATCGCCGACGATTGGGAAGGCAGCGAAGAGCTTCGCGGCCGGCTGGCCGGCATCCAAGCCGGCCTTGAGGACAGCATCGCGGAGGTGCGGCGGCTCGCTTATACGCTGCGGCCGCCGGTCTTGGACGAATTCGGGCTCTGCTTCGCGCTGCAGGAGCTTGCGGATCGTAATGCCGGCAAGGAGTTCCGCGTCGAGCTGGACATTCCGGACGGGCTGCCTTCGTCCAGCGCTGCCGTCGAGATGGCGGTCTACCGCATCGCCCAAGAAGCGCTGACGAACGCGATTCGGCATGGCGGAGCCGGGCATTGCCGCATCAGGTTGAAATGCTCGCAGCCGCGCGGCGGGCTCGAGCTGATCGTCGAGGATGACGGCTGCGGCATTGAAGAGCCGATCGTGCCGGGCATCGGCATTCGCTCGATGCGCGAGAGGGCGGAAGAGCTCGGCGGCACGCTGCGCTTGGGAGCGATCGACGGAAGAGGGACCAGGGTCACGGCCTATCTACCACTTATGCGGGAGGAAACAGATGGACGCGGAACAGCGGCACAGACAGGAACAGGCCTCGGAACAGGGAACGGTTCGGGATAGAGAGTCGATGGAGACGATTCGGATTATGCTGGCCGATGACCATCCTACCTTCCTTGAAGGGCTGACGGCCATATTGGGCTCCGTGCCCGATTTTGAGCTAGCCGGAATGGCTCGGACAGGGCGTGAGGCAGTGCAGCTCGCCGAGAGCCTGCAGCCGGATGTCGTGCTCATGGACGTGCATATGCCGGAGATGAACGGGATCGACGCGACGCGGGAGATCGCCAAGACGAGTCCGCACATGGGCATCCTGATGCTCAGCATGCTCGAGGACGACGCTTCCGTCTTCTCGGCGATGCGCGCGGGAGCGAGAGGCTACCTGCTCAAAGGCGCCCGCCGCCGCGAAATTATCCGCGCCGTCTACGCCGCAGCCGACGGCGAGTCGATCTTCAGCGCCGCGATCGCGCGTAGAATGATGTACTACTTCGACGACCAGCGCAGGCAGCCGCATCTGGAAGCTTTCCCGGAGCTGACCGCGCGGGAGAACGAAGTGCTTGCGATTATCGCCAAGGGACATAGCAACGCGGAGATCGCGTCCATGCTGGGACTCCGGCCCAAGACCGTGCGGAACCATGTCTCCAATATCCTGAACAAACTGCAGGTCGCCGACCGTGCCAACGCGATCATCGTAGCCAGGGAGTCGGGTCTCGGGACGGATGGGCAGCGATGACGGGGATATGATATAATTTCCGCATTTTACGGTTTGCAGTTTAGCCGGCAATATGGTATGGTAGTGGTAATCGAAATTTTGACCTGAATTCACATATTGTAGAGGGTTATTATTTTGGATCGAATAACCTTGTACAATATGTGATTTTTTATTTTTGAGAAAATAAAGAGGTCATGTATATCACATTTAGGAGGTAACACCACATGCAAACAGGTACAGTGAAATGGTTCAACGCAGAGAAAGGCTTCGGTTTCATCGAGGTTGAAGGCGGCAACGATGTATTCGTTCACTTCAGCGCAATCGTAGGCGACGGCTACAAGTCCCTCGACGAAGGCCAACGCGTAGAATTCAACGTGGTTCAAGGCAACCGCGGTCCACAAGCAGAGAACGTTGTAAAACTGTAGTTTCTGCTGCTTATCGATGCCCCAGACTTTGTGTTTGGGGCATCTTAGCTTTATAATGAGAAGGGCACAGGATAATCCAAGGAGAGAAAGAGGGACGTTCATGTACAATTCAAGGAAGAAGCCGCTGGAGGACATTCCTGAGGAAATCACCGAGATTTGGTCTTGTACAAACGATTCGTGCAACGGATGGATGAGAGATAATTTTTCCTTCGCTACCGAGCCGGTATGCCCCCAATGCAGTTCCTCCATGGTGAAGAGTGAGAAGAAGCTTACGGTGCTTGTGAATACGAGTCCTAACCAGTCCAAGTACTAAGCGAACGGGATAGAGACATCCACATAGGAAGCAGCTTGGGAGCAAGGCGATCGCCTTGCTTTTTTGCTGCGATTATGCGGATAATGTAGCGGCAGTTACAGAATCCCGCCACGCTTCCTGCTATACTGAAGACATTAACGTAAGGAGGTGGCGTGCTCGAGATGATCGTGACAGAGCAGCTATTCATTGCAGCGCTTATTCTCGGAGCCGTCACATTCGGTCTGTTGATCGCATGGATGCTGTGGGAACCGGATGTTCGCCATTATGCGTCCGCCTTACGCCGCAGATTCGGCAGCCGCCGTTCGTTAACGTAACGCATCGCTCGCAGCTGACTCGCAATAGCAAGGCCCGAAGCATCTAGCCGTCGTATAACGGCGGTGCTTCGGGCCTTCTTTAGCTATGCCTGCAAGCGAAAGTCCCGGAAGTCGAACCCGGGCGCGACGATGCAGGTGCAGAGCACGGGCTCGTCGCCGAGCGGCGTCGCGGTCTGCCAGACCGCCGCGGGCACAAGTGCCTGCGGCTGTTGGCCGGCTTCGAGATCCATGCCGAGGATGATGGCTGTCTCGCTGCCGGGCTGGTCGCCCGATCCGCCGAACGTCAACTTGAGCGGGCTGCCCGACTGCCAGATCCATAGCTCGTCCGACGCGACGACGTGCCAGTTCGATACTTCGCCGGGGTGGAGCAGGAAGTAGACGGCTGTCGCTGCGGAACGGTCGCCTTGATAAGCGGAGCCCAGGGCGGCTTGCGGGATATTGAGCGGGGTGCGCCAAGTCTCCCGGAACCAGCCGCCTTCGACATGAGGATGCAGCCGCAGGCTTGCGACTAGCGGAGATTGCTCGATAGGCATGGGATATCCCTCCTTATAAGGGACACTATAAGCATACAGGGCATTTCGTGTCAATTCGAGCGCGGAACTGTGACGGATATCATAGCTGCTCTGCGGCGAAGGGCATAGAATTCCTTATAATGGCAATGCCCCATGAGGTAATATTGTCCAGTGGGCCGCAATGCATTGTTATTTCGTCAGGCAGTTGATAATATTTGAATGTTGCACCATAGACACGCACCTTGGTTGGAGGATGACACAATGAAAAAATGGACACTGGTTCTCATCACGCTCATCACATGCATCGCGCTGACGGCTTGCGGAGGCGGGAATAACGGAGCAAGCGGCGGCGATCAGGATAAGGTGAAGTTCGCGACGGAAGCGGCATATGCGCCGATGATCTTCATGGATAAGGACAAGGTAACCGGCTTCGATGTCGACATCGCCGCGGCCATAATGGAAGAAGCGGGCATCGACTGGAGTATCACCAATATGGGCTGGGATACGATGCTGGAGAGCGTCAAGCAGGGGACGGAGTACAAGGCAAGCATAGCCGCGGTCTCGATTACCGACGACCGGAAGCTGACGTACGACTTCTCCGTGCCGTACTTCGAATCGCGCAACATGATTCTCGTGCCGAAGGACAGCGACATTAAGAACGCGCTCGACCTGAAGGACAAGAAGGTTGCCGTGCAGTTGTCGACGACGGCGGACATTCTGATGACCGACATCATGGGCCGCGACAATACGGACCTGAAGCGGTTCGACAGCAACGCGGTCGCGCTGATGGAGCTGGACAGCGGCGGCGTGGATGCGGTTGTTGCCGATATGGCGATCGTATGGGAATACGTCGAGAACAACCCGAACGACAAGTACGAATACATCATCGATACCGAGAATTTCTCCCCGGAGTATTACGGCATTCTGCTGCCGAAGGGAAGCGAGCTGAAGGCGAAGCTCGATCCGGCTATCAAAGCGATCCTGCAGAATGGCAAGTACGCGGAGGTCTATAAGAAATGGTTCGGCGAGGAGCCGAATGTGGAAGGTCTGCTGAACGCGGAATAGAGCAACGCTCCGACTAGCATGCGCAGTCACGTCATGTGCGCATGCTTTTTCACATCTTGGACGATGACAACGCAATGGAAGGGAACGGAACGGGCATGGATTTCAAGTTCGAACTCATCTACGATTACTTGCCGCTCATCCTGCGGGGCACGCTGCTGACGATCGGTTTCTCTCTGGGAGGCATTCTGCTGGGCTCCATTCTGGGGCTGGGCATCGCCTTCGGCAAAATGTCCCGCTTCGGCTGGTTACGCTGGCCGGCGGACATCTATATCAACGTGTTCCGCGGGACGCCTCTCTTGGTGCAGATCCTGATCGTGCATTTCGGGATCGTGCCGCTTATTATGGGCAGCACGAACGTTTATTTCGCCGCCGTGTTGGCGCTGACGCTGAATTCGGCGGCGTATACGGCAGAGATTTTCCGCACGGGGATTCAATCGATCGATCCGGGGCAGGTCGAAGCGGCGCACTCGCTCGGCCTGACGCACGCGCAGACGATGCGGCGCATCGTGCTGCCGCAGGCGATCAAGCGGATGGTGCCGGCATTCGGCAACGAGTTCATCGTGCTGATCAAGGATTCGTCGCTTGTCTACATTATAGCGGCGCCGGAGCTCATGTATTGGATGAACACGATGAAGGGGCAGTATCAGCGCATATGGGAGCCCTACCTGACGGCGGCGGCGATCTATTTTATCCTGACATACTCCCTCAACAAACTGCTGCAATACATGGAAAGGAAAATGTAACGTATGGATCCGATCATTCGCGTGAAGGGCTTGACCAAATCCTACGGCGAGAACGTCGTGCTGCGGAATATGGATTTTGCCGTGAATAGCCAAGAGGTGGTCGTCGTCATCGGGCCGTCCGGATCGGGGAAGTCGACGCTGCTGCGCTGCTTGAACCTGCTCGAGCGTCCGGAGAGCGGCGAGGTATGGGTGGACGGGAAGAATCTATTGGACCCGCGCGTCGATCTGCGGGCAATGCGGACCGAGGTCGGCATGGTGTTCCAGCGGTTCAATCTGTTCCCGCATCTGAAGGTCATCGACAACATTACGCTCGCGCCGGTCGAGGTGCGCAAGCGTCCGATCGAAGCGGCGCGGTCGAAGGCGATGGAGCTGCTCGGCAAGGTAGGGCTGGCAGACAAGGCGGATGCCTATCCGGGATCGCTGTCGGGCGGCCAGGCTCAGCGTGTGGCGATCGCGCGCGCATTGGCAATGGAGCCGAAGATCATGCTGTTCGACGAGCCGACGTCCGCGCTCGATCCGGAGATGGTAGGCGAAGTGCTGGCCGTCATGAAGTCGCTCGCGAAGGAGCACATGACGATGGTGCTCGCCACGCATGAGATGGGCTTCGCACGCGAGGTGGGCGACCGCGTGATCTTCATGGAGCAGGGCCGCGTCATCGAGGAGGGAACGCCGAAGCAGCTGTTCGAGCAGCCGCAGCATGAACGGACGCGCGAGTTCCTCTCGAAGGTGCTGGGCAGGTAGCCAAGGGGCGTGACCGGATCGAATGCGGAAAACCGCCTTCGATCGGCGAGAAGATGCCGCCCGCACGGAACGAGTGCGGAAAACCGCCTTCGATCGGCGAGAAGGTGCTGCCCGTGCGTAACGAATGCGGAAAACCGCCTTCGATCGGCGAGAAGGTGCTGCCAGCGCGGACCGAGAGCGGAAAACCGCCTTCGATCGGCGAGAAGATGCTGCCAGCGCGTAACGAATGCGGAAAACCGCCTTCGATCGGCGAGAAGGTGCCGCCCGCACGGACCG
>JAEZCJ010000204.1 GCA_023433615.1 Bacillota bacterium
ACGAGACAGGCGCGCGCCGGGGGCGGCAGCGCGATGGCTCGCGGGCGCGATGCCGGTGCCCGGCTTGGCCTTGGGCGGCCACTTGCACCTTAGCGGCGCATGGCTGAACGCGCGTCTTCTGCGCGTCTTGGACAGCTGCGTAGCGCTGCCGCTTGCCGCCGGCGAGGACCCGGCCGGCCGCGGTCGCCGGCCGCGCTACGGCGCGCTCGGCGACCATCGCTCGAAGCCGCACGGCTTCGAGTACCGCACGCCGCCGAGCTGGCTCGTCTCGCCGACGGCAGCCCGCGCGGCATTCGCGCTTACGCTGCTGGCCGCGCGCGAGTACGAACGCCTCGCGCATGCGCTCGGCCGGCTGCCGGCCGAGGACGACGCCGGCCGTCGCGCCTATTACGAGGGCGATCGAGGCGCCCTGCTCGAGATTGCGGAACGCATGCATGCGGCGATCCGCGACACGGACTCGTATGCCGCGCTCGAGCGCCATATTGCGCCGTACTTCGCGGCGATCGGCCGAGGCGCGGTCTGGAGCGAGCAGGCCGACATCCGGCCCAAATGGCGGATTCCGATCCACTGAGCGTGCCGCGCGGGCCGGTTCACGGTTCGGACTTCAACTAATCGCGCTCCCCGAAAGCACCCCGTTTCTGATATAATGACCGTTGAATGGTTTCGTGGTTGTCTATTTTAAATGTTCGATTGTCAGCACCGAGAAAGTTGGACGATAGTAGAAAGCGAGGAGCGGAGCGTAGGCAGACCTACGTGAGCACCGGAAGTTTCGCTAGCGTTCAAGATTCGATGCCGAATACGCCCCGTAGCATATGCTTCGTGATCACAATCGAACCCCTGGGGGAGTAAAGTTGAGTTATACGCCTATGATGCAGCAATACCTCGCCATCAAGGAAGAGGCGAAGGACGCGTTCCTGTTTTTCCGGCTCGGCGACTTCTACGAGCTCTTCTTCGATGACGCGGTGCTGGCTTCGCGCGAGCTAGAGATTACGTTAACCGGCCGCGAGGGCGGGGCAGAGTCGCGCATCCCGATGTGCGGCGTGCCTTACCACGCGGCCGAAGGCTATATTGCCCGATTGGTCGAGAAGGGCTACAAGGTCGCGATCTGCGAGCAGGTCGAGGATCCCGCTACTGCCAAAGGACCGGTAAAGCGAGAGATCATCCGCGTCGTGACGCCGGGCACGGTCATGGAGAGCAAGTCGCTGGAAGGCAAGGGGAATAACTTCATCGCCGGCTTGGCGGAAGAGAACGGCATGTGCGGGCTGGCTGTATGCGACTTGTCGACGGGCGAGCTGTACGTCACGTCGTTCCCCGCCACCTACGAGCTGATGGCCGACGAGACCGGAGTCTACTTGCCGGCGGAGATTGTCGGGGATGCGGCGCTGTTGGACGCGATGCGTGCCGGCGCCGGCGCGATGGGCCGGCCCGTTCTGTTCACCGAGCGCGGCCCAATCGCAGAGGCGCGGCTGGCGGAGCGCTTCGGCGATGAGGCGTTAGCGGCGCTTCCGTCCGTCCGCCGCCGCGCGGTCAGCCTGCTGACCGGCTACCTGGAGGATACGCAGAAGCGCGCGCTCGGCCACGTGACGCGCATTCGGGCCTATGAACCGAATCAGTACATGATTCTGGACCAGTTCACGCGCCGCAACCTCGAGCTGACCGAGACCGTGCAGGAGCGCAGCAAGAAGGGCTCGCTGCTCTGGCTGCTCGACCGTACCTGCACGTCGATGGGGGCGCGGCTCCTGAAGCGCTGGATCGACAAGCCGCTGCTCAGCAAGGCTGCGATCGAAGAGAGGCTGGACGCGGTGGACATGCTGTACCGCGACCTGATGCTGCGCGAGGATCTGAGGACGAGCCTGAAGGAGATCTACGATCTGGAACGGCTTGTCGGACGCGTCGCTTACGGCAGCGCAGGCGGGCGCGACCTGAACGCGCTCAAGCTGTCGCTGCGCCGCGTTCCGGAGCTGGAGGAGCGCTGCCTGACGTCGGGCTCGGCCGCGTTGCAGCGGCTGGTGGAAGGGCTGGACGACTGCTCGGATCTAGCCGCGCTCATCGACACCGTGCTGGTGGACGAACCGCCGCTGTCCGTCCGGGAGGGCGGATTGATCCGGGAAGGCTACGACGATTATCTTGACCGGCTGCGCGAGGCGAGCTCGAACGGGAAGCGCTGGCTGGCCGAGCTGGAGCGGCAGGAGCGGGAAGCGACAGGCATCAAGTCGCTGAAGATCGGCTATAACAAGGTGTTCGGCTATTACCTGGAAGTATCGAAGGCGAACCTGTCGATGCTGCCGGAGGGCCGCTACGAGCGCAAGCAGACATTGGCGAACGCAGAGCGGTTCGTCACGCCGGAGCTGAAGGAGAAGGAGCGCCTCATTCTCGAAGCCGAAGAGAAAATGGTCGACCTCGAGTACCAGCGGTTCATCGAGCTGCGCGATCAGATCGCGGGGCAGCTGGACAGATTGCAGAAGCTGGCCGAGACGATATCGGCGATCGACGCCTACCAATCGCTGGCGACCGTCAGCGCGGAGCGGCGCTATACCCGACCCGTCATATCGGAAGGATTCGGACTCGTCGTCGAGGACGGCCGTCATCCGGTCGTCGAGACAGTCATGGAGGGCGCGCCGTTCATCGCGAACGGCACGGCGCTTACGAAGGAAGGCCCGATGCTGCTCATTACCGGACCGAACATGGCCGGCAAGAGCACGTACATGCGGCAGGTCGCGCTGATCTGCATCATGGCGCAGATCGGCTGCTTCGTCCCAGCCAAGCGTGCGGAGGTGCCGCTGACCGACCGGATCTTCACGCGCATCGGCGCGGCGGACGATCTGATCGGCGGTCAGAGCACGTTCATGGTCGAAATGAAGGATATCCAGATCATGACGGAGAAGGCGACCGCGCAGAGCCTGGTCATCATCGACGAGCTCGGACGCGGCACGTCGACCGGCGAAGGGATGGCGATCGCGCAGGCGGTCATCGAGTTCGTCCATGACCGGATCGGCTGCAAGTCGCTCGTATCGACGCATTTTCACGAGCTGGCGCATCTGGAAGAGTCGCTGTCCGGGCTGGCGAACGGCTGCATGGCGGTGCAGGAATCGGGCGACAAAGTCACCTTCCTGCGGAAGCTTGTCGGCGGCGCGGCCAGCACGAGCTACGGCATCTATTGCGCGCAGCTTGCGGGACTGCCCGAATCGATCATCGATCGGGCCTACGCGCTGCTGCATGAAGGCGAGGCCGCCGAGCGTCGGCAGGCGGAGCGCGTGAACGCGCTGCGGGAGACGGCTGCCGCGGCAGCGACAGCGCCCGCAGCAGAGCCCGCGACGACGGCAGACGCTGCGCGGCAGACTGACGTGCTGCAACTGAGCTTGTTCGAGGCGCCAGTCGATCCGGTCCGAGCGAAGCGCAATGCCAAAGCGGAGCAGCTGGCCGAGCAATTGCGCAAGGTCGATCTGATGAACATGACGCCGATGCAGGCGATGCAATGGATTCACGACATGAAGGCGAAGCTGTCGGATTAAGGGAAGAGGTGCGCGCATGGGCATAATCAACGTATTGGACGAGCAGCTGGCGAACCAGATTGCGGCAGGCGAGGTCGTCGAGCGTCCGTCGTCCGTCGTCAAGGAGCTGGTCGAGAACGCAATCGACGCCGGCAGCACGACGGTCGACGTGCAGATCGAGGAAGGCGGCCTGACGCTGATCCGCGTGACCGATAACGGGACCGGGATCCAGCCGGACGACATGGAGACCGCGTTCCAGCGGCATGCGACGAGCAAGCTGCTGTCGAGCAAGGATCTGTTCCGCATCGCGAGCCTGGGTTTCCGCGGCGAGGCGCTGCCGAGCATCGCGGCTGTCGCGCGCGTCGAATGCGTCTCGGCCGTGGACGGCACGGGTCTGGGCAAACGGCTCGTCATCGAAGGCGGCAGCGTGAAGGGCCTGGACGACGCGAATACGCCGCAAGGCACGGACCTGTCGGTGCGCGACCTGTTTTATAACACGCCGGCGCGGTTAAAGTACATGAAGTCCATTCAGACCGAGCTCGGCCATATTACCGATTATATGAACCGGCTGGCGCTCGCGCATCCCGGCATCGCCTTCACGCTGCAGCATAACGGCAGCACGCTGCTACGCACGACGGGCGGGGGGGATCGGCTGCAGGTGATCGCGGCGGTCTACGGGACGGCGACGGCGAAGGCGATGCTGCCGGTATCGGGCGACCATCCCGATTACGGGCTGCTCGGCTATATCTCGAAGCCGGAGCTGACGCGGGCGAATCGTAACGGCATCACGACGATCGTGAACGGCCGCTATATTCGGAGCTTCGTCCTCCAGCAGGCGATTCAACAGGCATACCACACGCTGCTGCCGATCAACCGGTTCCCGATCGCGGTACTCGACATCGGCATGCATCCCGGTCTCGTCGACGTGAACGTGCATCCGTCCAAGCTGGAGGTGCGGTTCAGCAAGGAGCAGGAGCTCCGCGCCTTCGTCGAAGCGGTGCTGAGGGAGAAGCTGACGGGACTCGTGCACATTCCGGCCGCGACGCTGCCGGACCGCTCGAAGCCGGTATTCGTGCAGGAGCGGATCTCGTTTCATCGGGCGGAGCCGGAGTTCCAGCTGCCGCAGGCTTCGAGTCGGCAGGACAGCGCGCCGCCGCCGCAGCCTTGGGCATCCCGCGATCGGAGCGGAGGCGGCGGGTACGGTACATCCGCTCCGCGTGCGCGCGAGCAGGAGCGGGAGCGAGACGGCGTCCCGCCGGATGCGGCGGAGCGGCTGTACGCGCAGTCGGATAAGCTCGATCCGGCGCTGACGGCCAAGGAAGCCGCCGCATCGCTCGAGTGGCCGGTCCGCAGGTCCGAGGCTGCTGCCCCGCCGCCGGCGGGCATGGAACCGCCGCCAGGCGACGCAGACGTACCAGGCGGCATGTCCCTGACGCCGTCACCGGCGTCGGCCGCGCAAGAAGCGCAAGCAGCTCCTGCAGCCGCGCCGCGCGAGGAGCAGCCTGCCGCTGCGGGATTCCCCGAGCTGTCGTGGATCGGGCAGCTTCACGGCACGTACTTCGTCGCGCAGAACGAAGACGGCTTGTACTTGATCGATCAGCATGCCGCGCATGAACGGATCAATTACGAATATTACTTGCGCAAGTTCGCCGAACCGGCCGCCTATAGCCAGCAGCTCCTCGTTCCGATTACGCTGGATTTCACCGCGGGCGAGGCCGAGACGATCAAGAGCCGATTGGCCGCTTTCGCGGAGGCAGGCGTCGAGCTGGAGCCGTTCGGCGGAAGCAGCTTCCTCGTGCGCTCGCATCCGGAATGGCTGCCGCAGGGCGAGGAACAGGCGATTATCGAAGAGATGGCCGAGTGGATTCTGTCCGAACGCAAGGGCATCGATATCGGCAAGCTGCGGGAGAGCGCCGCGATCATGTGCTCGTGCAAGGCATCGATCAAGGCGAACGACAGGCTGAGCCGCGAGGAGGGCGAGACGCTCTTGGCCAGGCTCGCCGCATGCGAACAGCCCTATACATGCCCGCATGGCAGGCCGATCGTCGTCCATATCTCGACCTACCAACTCGAGAAAATGTTCAAGCGGGTGATGGCATGATCGTCTCGACCAGCATCAAGCCCCCGGAAGCGGACGTCGCCAAGGCGAAGGAGCTGGCAGCCGAGCTGGACGCCCGTTACGTCCCCCGCAGGAGCGAGTCGCTCGCCGGCATGCGCCGCAAGCGGGGCGAGAACCGGCTGCTGATCGTCAGCTCCGAGGGGCTCAAGTATTACGAGGACGATGCGCCGGCCTTCTATTACCACCCCAGCATGGCCTTCGTCCGCGTGAAGAGGCTTCGTCGCGGCGAGAGCGACCCGCTGATCGATCAGTCCGGCTGCGAGCCCGGCGATCGCGTGCTCGACTGCACGGCGGGACTCTGCGCCGATGCGCTCGTGTTCTCGTATGCGGTCGGCGAGCAGGGCAGCGTGACCGCTCTGGAGAGCGAACCGCTTCTTCATGCGATCGTCCGGGAAGGACTGGCCGCCTACAAGACGCGTCTGCCTGACGTCGACGCGGCATTGCGACGCATCCGTGCAGAGCGCATTCACCATCTCGACAAGCTGGCCGGGCTGCCGGACGACAGCTTCGACATCGTCTACTTCGACCCGATGTTCCGCCGACCGCTGCACGATTCGAGCGCGCTGGAGCCGCTGCGGTCGGTCGCGAATCCCGAGGCGCTGTCCGAGGAAGCCGTCCGGCATGCCGTCCGCGTGGCGCGCAAATCGGTCATGCTGAAGGAACATAAGATGAGCGGCGAGTTCGAGCGGCTCGGCTTTCGCCGGCTGCAGCCGAACAAGACGTCCACTACTACATATGGAGTGATTAGCCATTGAACGACAATCGGCCATCCGCCGGGAAGAGGCCGCGGCTGCTTGCCCTGATCGGCCCGACGGCCGTCGGCAAGACGAGCTACAGCCTGCACATCGCGAAGGCCTGGAATGCCGAGATCATATCGGGGGATTCGATGCAGGTCTACCGCGGGATGGATATCGGAACGGCGAAGCTGCCGCCGGAGGATCGCCAAGGCATCCCGCATCATATGCTCGATATCTGCGAGCCGGAGCACGCCTTCTCCGCGGCCGAATTTCAGGAGCGCTGCCGTTCCCTGATTCTCGACATCGATGCGCGCGGCCGGCTTCCGTTCCTCGTCGGAGGCACGGGGCTGTACGTCGAGTCGCTGTGCTACGAATACGAATTCTCGACGGCCGGCTCCGACGACGCATTCCGCGGCGAGATGCAGCGATTCGCGGAGACGCGCGGCGCCGAAGCGCTCCATGCGCGGCTGCGCAGCGTCGATCCCGCCTCGGCCGACCGGCTGCATCCGAATGATCTGCGACGCGTCATCCGTGCGCTGGAAATCCAGCATCTGACCGGGGAGACGATGTCGTCGCAGCTGGAAGGACAAAAAAAACGCACGCCTTACGAACTCTGTATCGTCGGTTTGACGATGGATCGCCAAAGGCTGTATGATCGGGTAGACCAGCGCGTCGATCTCATGATGGAAGAGGGATTGGGGGACGAGGTGCGGCGGCTGCTCGAGCGAGGCGTGCCGGAATCCGCTGTCGCGATGCAAGGGCTGGGCTACAAGGAGCTCGTCCCGTACGTGAAAGGAGAACGCACCCTGGAGGAAGCGGTCTACCTGCTCAAGAGAGACACGCGCCATTTTGCGAAGCGCCAGCTGTCCTGGTTCCGCCATATGAAGGATATCGAATGGGTCGACGTTGGCGACACGTCAAATTTTGTGGGCAACTCGGAAGCAATTCATGCTATAATAGCAGGAAAGTTCCGGGAATAGCTTGAATATAGTTGTAAGGCTGACAACTGAATGAACGAACTTTCTATGCAATCCATTCTTTTCGACGGGGGTAACGGCTCATGAATAAACCGATCAATATTCAAGATACCTTTCTCAATCAGCTGCGCAAGGATAGCGTCCCGGTTACGGTCTACTTAACCAACGGCTTCCAGATCCGCGGCGTGATCAAAGCCTTCGATAACTTCACGATCGTGATCGACAGCGAGGGCCGCCAGCAAATGGTGTACAAACATGCCATTTCCACCTTTACCCCGCAGCGCAATGTATCGTTGATGCAGGATACCGGAGCGGACGCTTAAGCAGCAGAATGTGAAACCTTTTACCAGACCGTCTCGTTAATTGAATAACGGATGTGCAAGAGCAACCCGTTGATCATAGGCTCTCCCCTCGTCCATCGAGCGGAGCGGCCGGCAGGGGTTGTTCTTTTCGTTCACATCATGTTAGATCTTGCAGGGCATAGATAGAGAGAGTAAGACCGATAGGAGGGGATCCGCCGTGACAGAACAGCGATCGAAGCAGGGGACGGGCGACAAGCAGGGCTCGGCCAAGCGGGAGAAGCAGAAGCGGAGGAAGAAGAAGTCAGGAAGGAAAATCGCGGCATGGCTCTTCTTTACGGGAGCGGTTGCGGTCGTCTGCGCGATTATCGGCTACTTGCTGATCGTGCTGAACGGGCAGCGCATGCTCGCGGAGAATCAGAGCGCATTCGACTTTGCCGAGACGACCGTCATTTACGACGTGAATGGGCAAGAAGCCGCCAGAATGTCGACGGTAGAGAACCGGGAGTATGTCGAGTTCTCGAAAATACCGGAGCTGCTGCGCAAGGCTTTCATCGCGACGGAGGATAAACGGTTCTACGAGCATGACGGCGTCGATTTCTTCGCGATCGGCCGGGCCGTCGTCAAGGACATTATCGCGCGCAGCGCGGTCGAGGGCGGCAGCACGATCACGCAGCAGCTGGCGAAGAACATGTTCCTGAGCCACGATAAGACCTTCTTCCGGAAGGCGTCGGAGGCATCCATCGCCGTCGCGCTGGAGACGGAGCTGACGAAGGACGAAATATTGGAGCTGTACTTGAACCGGATTTACTTCGGCAAGGGCGCGCACGGCATCAAGGCCGCTTCCGAGCATTATTTCGGCAAGGATGACCTGAACGAGCTGAAGCTGTGGGAGATCGCCACGCTGGCGGGCATTCCGAAGTCGCCGAACGTCTATAACCCGATCAGCAACAGCGAGCGCTCGCAGGAGCGGATGAGCGTCGTGCTCATGCTGATGGAGCAGCAAGGGATCATTACGGCCGAACAAGCCGCGGAGGCGAAGGCGGAGGCGGCGCAGTACGAGCCGCCGGCAGAGACGGCGCAGAGCGCCTCTACGCAAGCTTACCCCGCCTTCATCGATTACGTGATCAACGAAATCGAGGGCAAGACCGAGAACCAGCTCACGGAGGAGCAGCTCCGCATCGGGGGCTATCGCATCTATACGACGCTGAACGTCAAGGCGCAGCGCGTCGCGGAGAAGGAATTCGACGATGACGCGAACTTCGAGGAGAGCGTCGACGATCAGATCGTGCAGGGGGCCATGGTCATTCTGGATCACCGCACGGGCGAGATCGAAGCGATGGCAGGCGGCCGCGATTACCAGAAGAAAGGGACGAACCGCGTGCTCGACACGCGCCAACCGGGTTCGGCGTTCAAGCCCGTTACCGTATACGGGCCTGCGCTCGAGACGGGCGACTGGTTCCCGTGGTCGACGCTGCGCGACGACGAGAAGTGCTACGGCGATTATTGCCCGCGCGACTCGAACGCGGTCAAATATATCGGACCGATCAGCATGCGGCAGTCGCTGAAGGAATCTCGCAATGCGTCCGCAGTATGGCTCTTGAATGAAATCGGGGTGCAGCGCGGACTCGATTTTGCCAAGAAGCTGGGCTTCAGTCTGTCGGCCGATCAGGACCGCAACTTGGCCATCGCGCTGGGCGGCCTGACGAACGGCGTGACGCCGATGCAGATGGCGACGGCTTATAGCGTGTTCGCGAACGGCGGCAAATCGGTCGACCCGCATGCGGTCGTCCGGATCGAGGATAAGCGGGGCAAGATCGTCTATCAGTACGAAGCGCCGCGCGCCAAGCAGCTGATCGAGCCGGAGACGGCATGGTATCTGACCGATCTGATGCAAGGCGTGCTCGAGAAGGGCGGCACCGGTACGCGTGCCCGCATCGACCGGCCTGTGGCCGGCAAGACGGGTACGACGCAGCACGGGATTCCGGGCTTCAAGTCCAGCGGAAACCGGGATGCCTGGTTCGCGGGCTATACTCCGCAATGGACGGCCGTCGTATGGATGGGCTATCCGAAGACGGACGAGAAGCACGTGCTCAAGAAGGGCAGCGGCAATGCTGCGGCCCTGTGGGGCAAGGTCATGAAGCAAGCCCTGGCCGGAGTGGATGCCGGCAGCTTCGTGCCGCCGAAGGGCGTCAAAGTCGTGCAGAAACCGCCGACCGTGGGCGGCTTCTCGGTCGCATGGGACGAAGCCGAGATGGGCGTCGCGATCAAGTGGGCGAGACAGAAGGGCGACGGCCTGAAGTATCATCTGTACCGCAAGGAAGCATCCGAAGGCGAGTTCGCGCTGCTTGCGCAGACCGAGGATACTTCGGTGCTGGACCGCGCGGTAACCGCCAATCTGACCTATGAATACTATGTGGCGGCTTATAACGAGGAAGATGCGATCGAGGGCGATTCGTCGACGCGTCAGTCTGTGACCGTACCGGAGCCGCTCGACATTCCGGACCCGCTGCCTGAGCTTCCGGAGCTCCCGGACGATCTGCTGCCGGACGGCGGCGACGGGGATCAGGGTACGGAGCTGCCAGACGAAGGACAGAATGACGGCGGCGAATCCGGCGGCGACAGCGGTGCGGGTAACGGTAACAGCGGCAGCGACGGGACAGAAGGCCAGACCGGCGGCAACGGCAGCGGCCAGAATGCCGGCGGTCAAGGGCAAGGTACCGGAACCGACGGCACGCTGCCCGGGCTGATCGACGGTCTGACTAACGGCGGCGAAGCCGCGCTGCCAGCCGGAGGCGGCGGTCAATAGGGGCATGATGAGCCAAGCGCTGGGTGATGCCTATGCGCTTGGCTTGGTTTATTTTACGGGTAAACTGGTGATATACGACATGATGTGGTAAGCTTTTTTTAACATTGACCGATCGTGATCACGAAGTATCTCGGGAAGTATATTCGACGTCGAATCTTGAACGCTGGCGAAATTGAAGCGTATGCTTCCGATGTGCGTTTCTTACGAAACGCTGGAGGTGCTCATGTAGCTTAGACTACAAGCATATGCTTTCGATGCTGCGTTTCCTGCGGAAACGCTTGAGCTCCTCAATTTCTACCGCCGTCCAACCTTAGCGTATGCTTCCGTTGTGTGTTTCCTTCGGAAACACTTTAGGTGCTGACAATCGGTCGTAAATAGATTCCAACGGAAAGGTACGTAGCCTTATGAAACGGAAATTTTCGGATCGGGCCAATTGGAGACGTATCCTTCGGAAAAGCTACTCATGCCTGTCCTTGGACGGTGACGATTTCAGAGGTCTCGTGACCTTCTATCGCATTCACGAGCTGCGTGAGCCGTTGTGGAAAGAATACAGCGGACGCAGGCTCTGTTTGGCGGATCGCGGATTTTTGTGGATGCAGCATTTTCCGAGGGGCGAGCATTTCGTCGTGACGACGATGTTCGATGACAAGGGCAAGGTCGTGCAATGGTATATCGATATATGCAAGACGCAAGGATTGACCGATCAGAAGGTGCCGTGGTTCGACGACCTCTACCTAGATATCGTCGTGCTGCCTTCCGGCGAAGTGTTCCTGCTGGACGAGGACGAGCTCGAGGATGCCGTGCGGGCGGGCGAAGTGAGCCATAAGGACGCAGACATGGCACGCAAGACGGCCGGCCGGCTGCTCTCGCTGATTCGCAACGGCAGATTCCGCTACTTCACGCTCAGTCTGAAGCATCGCAAGACGCTGGCGGAACGAATCAGCGGCAAGGAGCCTTCATGAAGGCGGCCGTCCGATCACGTACAGCCAGTAAGCCGAGACGGCGCGGGAAGAAGCGATTCAGACCGCTCGTCTGGCTGTTCAGGGCAGTCTTGGCGACTGCGCTGCTCTTCGTCTCGTGGATCGGATATATGCTGTGGACCATCTCCTCCTTCGAGCCTAAGCCGCTCGACGAACGATACGATGTCGGGATCGTGCTGGGCGCCGCGCTGTGGCGCAACGAGCCGAGCCCCGGCCTGCGGGAGCGGCTCGATCATGCGCTGTCGCTCTACCGGGCCGGCAAGTTCGATAAGCTGATCCTGACGGGCGGGCATGACCATAACGGTTCGACAATCCCGGAATCGGAAGGGATGCGCGCTTATCTGATGCGCAGCGGCGTGCCGGGCGAGGACATCTACACCGATCCCGAAGCGCAGAGCACTTATGATAATCTATACAACAGTCAAGCGATTATGGAGCGGGAAGGCTTGAAGCGCGCGGTCATCATTACGCATGAATTCCACTCGGCCCGCGCCTCCGATATCGCTTCCTACCTGGATTACGAGAAGCCGGGCTTCTCGATGGCGGAATCGAAGGTGCTGCCTGCTTCGCAGAAGCATCCCCGCGAAGTCATGGCCTTCACGAAATGGAAGCTTGACAGCGTCCTGCTTCACTTCGACATGCGCCTGCCCGACAACAAAGCGCTGGGTCTGTAACAAGTCTCCCGAATCTGCTAATAAGCCGCCGCCCGCTAGAATACATTGGTAACAGCGATAGCGGCGGACTGGTTCAACCCGTCCGTAACGATGAGCGAAAGGTGCGGTGGTGCCCGCATGAACGGACGTGCTGCAGCAACGAACGGAGCCGACAATCCCAGGCCATCCAGGCAGATTAGCGTGATCTTGCGCGCGAACGATCAACATGCGCCTGCTTCCCCGAAGACAGAATTAGAGCCGGTCAGCTATGCGAAGGAGCATGCTGCAGGGCATCCGTACTCGGACATCCAGCGCGAGCTGGAGCCGATGGTCGGGATGGATAACGTAAAGTCGCTGATTTACGAGATTTACGCGCTGCTTCACGTGGCAGGCTTGCGCGCGGGCGCGGGTCTTGCTCAAGGCGCGCACGTCTACCATATGATTTTTCGCGGCAACCCCGGAACCGGCAAGACGACGATCGCCCGTATCGTCGCCAAGCTGTTCCAGAAGATGGGCGTGCTGCAGAAAGGCCATCTGATCGAGGTCGAACGCGCGGATCTGGTAGGCGAATACATCGGACACACGGCGCAGAAGACGCGGGATTTGGTTAAAAAGGCGCTCGGCGGGGTATTATTCGTCGATGAGGCCTATAGTCTCGCACGCGGCGGGGAGAAGGATTTCGGCAAGGAAGCAATCGACACGCTCGTCAAGGCGATGGAAGACTACAAGAACCAATTCGTTCTCATTCTTGCCGGTTATCCGGAAGAGATCGAGCATTTCCTAATGACGAATCCGGGGCTTCCCTCCCGGTTTCCGATCCAGATCTCGTTCCCGGACTATTCCGTCGATCAGTTGATCCAAATCGCGGAGCTGATGGCGAAGGAGCGCGACTATACGTTGATGCCTCAGGCTATAATGAAGCTGCGGCAGCATCTTGCGCAGGAGAAGGATGAGGCTTATTTCTCGTTCAGCAACGCACGCTACGTGAGGAATATGATCGAGAAGGCAATCCGCCATCAAGCGGTTCGATTGCTGAATCAATACGGCAGCGGTTCACCGGGCAAGCATGAACTGATGTCGATCCGCCCGGAAGATCTGCGTCCAGACTGATCATGATGAAGGAGTGGGCAGCGATATGGCATCAACCCATGATACGAACAATGAGCTACAAGACAGGGCGGTGCTCGTCAGCCTCGTCACCGACGAGGTGAAGCGGGGCACGGCCGATCCGGAACATTCCCTGGCCGAGCTCGTCAGCCTGGCAGAGACGGCCGGCGTCGAGGTGCTGGCTACGATGCAGCAGAACAGGGAAACGCCGGACTCGCGCTGGTTCATCGGCAAGGGCAAGGTGGATGAGCTTCGCGCGATCGCGGAAGAGACGAACGCGACGACGGCCATCTTCGATCAAGAGCTGTCCGGCGCGCAGGTGCGCAACCTGGAGGAAGCGCTCGATCTGAAGATTATCGACCGGACGCAGCTCATTCTGGATATTTTTGCAGGACGGGCGAAGACAAGGGAAGGCATCATCCAAGTGGAGCTGGCACAGCTCAGTTATCTGTTGCCGAGACTCGTGGGCCATGGGAAGAACTTGTCGCGGCTCGGCGGCGGCATCGGTACGCGCGGTCCCGGCGAGACGAAGCTCGAGACCGACCGCCGGCATATCCGCGATCGGATCTCCGATTTGAAGCGGATGCTTGAGGAGGTCGTGCGCCATCGCAAGCTGCATCGCGAGCGGCGCCGCAAGTCCGGCGTGACGCAGGTGGCGCTCGTCGGGTATACGAACGCCGGCAAGTCCACGCTCCTGCGGGAGCTCACGCAGGCGGATGTGTACGTCGAGAACCAGTTGTTCGCGACGCTCGACCCGACGTCCCGGACATGGGAATTGCCCAACGGCAAAGAAGTGATTCTAACGGACACGGTCGGCTTCATTCAGAATCTGCCGCATGACTTGGTCGCCGCGTTCCGCGCGACGCTCGAGGAGGTCAACGAGGCCGACCTCATCCTGCATGTCGTCGACAGTTCCTCCGAGATGCGCGATGAGCAAATGAAGGTTGTCCACGACATCCTTACGCAGCTCGGCGCCGGCGAGAAGCCGATGCTGACGATTTTCAACAAGAAGGATCAATGCGACGACGACTGCCGTGCGCTGCTGGCAAGCGGCAAGGACACGTTGATCGTAAGCGCCTATGAAGCGGCTGATCGCGAGGCGATTCGGCATGCGGTCCAAGAGCATCTGAAGGGCGATACCCGGACGTTCGCGATTCCTGCCGAGCGCGGCGACCTGATCGCGCTGGCGTACCGCAGCGGAGAGGTCGTTCATCAGAATGTAGGCGAGCAAGAGGATCTCATTCGGCTGACGGTTCACGTCAATCGGCTGGATTACGAAGTCAACGGGCACCAGCTGGAGCCGTTCGCGGAATAGAGCTAGAGATACGGGCAGGGGAGAGACAGGGAAGTCATGACGGATACAGCATCGATATGGGCGCGGCTCGAACAGCTTGGCGATCGCGTCGAAGCGCTCATTGAACATCGCGCCAAAGAACTGGATCGCACGGCGGAACGCAATCAATGGAAGGTCATTCGGGCTTTTCAGGCGCATAAGGTGAGCGATTATCATTTTAACGGATCGACAGGCTATGGCTATAATGACCGGGGCCGCGAAGTGTTGGACCTCGTATATGCGGACGTGTTCGGCGCCGAATCGGCGCTGGTGCGTCCTCATTTCGTATCGGGAACGCATACGATCGGCTGCGCGCTCTTCGGGCTGCTCCGGCCCGGGGACGAGCTGCTCTACATTACGGGGCGGCCGTACGACACGCTGCACAAGGTAATCGGCAAGCCGGGAGACGGGACAGGCTCTCTCCGGGATTGGGGCGTCGGCTACGGGGAAGTGAAGCCGCATCCGGACGGGGCCATCGATTGGGACGGCGTGGCGGCGGCGATTACGCCCCGCACCAAAGTTATCGGCATCCAGCGGTCGCGCGGCTACGACTGGCGAGCTTCCTATACCGTGGAAGAGATCGGCGAGATGGTGAAGCGCGTGAAGGCGTTGAAGCCGGACGTGCTGGTGTTCGTGGACAATTGCTACGGGGAGTTCACGGAGCTGCGGGAGCCGACGGAGGTCGGCGTGGACCTGATGGCAGGCTCGCTGATCAAAAATCCGGGCGGCGGACTCGCCTCGACGGGCGGCTATGTATGCGGTACGGCAGCGGCGGTCGAGCAAGCGGCATACCGCTTGACGGCGCCGGGCATCGGCGGAGAGGTAGGCGCCATGCTTGACACGCTGCGCGGCATGTACCAGGGGCTGTTCCTGGCGCCGCATCTGGTCGGACAAGCGTTGAAGGGCAGCGTGTTCGCGGCTGCGCTGTTCGCGGAGCTCGGCTTCGATACGCAGCCGGCTTGGGACGCTTCCCGAACCGACTTGATCCAAGCGATCCGCTTCGGTTCGGCGGATCATCTGGTCGCCTTCGTGCAAGGGATTCAGCAGGCCGCTGCCGTGGATTCGCATGTCGTGCCAGAGCCGTGGGACATGCCCGGCTATGAGCATCCCGTCATTATGGCGGCAGGAACGTTCATCCAGGGAGGCTCGCTGGAACTGTCCGCCGACGCGCCGTTGCGCGAGCCATATATAGCGTACATGCAAGGCGGCCTTACGTATGCTCATGTTAAG
This sequence comes from Bacillota bacterium, assembly GCA_023433615.1. Classification (GTDB taxonomy): domain Bacteria; phylum Bacillota; class Bacilli; order Paenibacillales; family Paenibacillaceae; genus Paenibacillus_I. Next base: position 15,736 of record JAEZCJ010000204.1, read on the forward strand.
TATGGGGTATATACAGCGCTTACGCGCATGGAAGAGCGCGGCATGATTGTGACCAAACCTTACACACCTTGACATGTTTGCGTGGTGCGGGTACAATGATCCCATATCACAAGAATTGGAAGGTTGATGCGGCATGGGCGACGAAATACGCAGGAATATGGCGCTGTTCCCGATCGGGATCGTCATGAAGCTGACGGATTTGACGGCTCGGCAAATCCGGTATTACGAGCAGCACGAATTGATTGTACCGGCACGCACGGCCGGCAACCAACGGTTATTCTCGTTCAATGACGTAGAGCGGCTTCTCGAGATCAAATCGCTTATCGAGAAAGGCGTGAACATCGCTGGAATCAAGCAAGTGATGAATCCGGTATCCAAGGAGTCCGAGGAGGCGACCGTAATTACGGAGCAGACTGAGAATACGCGGAGAGAATTGTCGGATATGCAGCTCCACAGGCTGCTGAAGCAGCAATTGCTAGAGAAGAGACCGGGGCAGGCTTCGATGATACAAGGGCAGTTGACCCGTTTCTATAGCAAAAAACCGTAACCGTTTGTGATCGCGAAGTATTGCTACGGAGCATACTCGACGTCGATTCTTGAATGCTGGCGCAAAGTCTATGCTTCCGATGCAGTGTTCCGTCGGAACACTTGAGGCGCTGACAATCGGTTTTGTGTAAATTAAGGAGGAGAGATAACCGTGAGTTATACGAAAGAGGATATCAAGCGTATTGCCAAAGAACAGAACGTCCGGTTCATCCGGCTTCAATTCACCGATCTGCTCGGTTCGATCAAGAACGTGGAGATTCCCGTAAGCCAGTTGGAGAAAGCGCTGGACAACAAGATGATGTTCGACGGATCCTCCATCGAAGGTTACGTACGGATCGAAGAATCGGATATGTACCTGTACCCGGATCTATCCACTTGGGTCGTGTTCCCATGGGTGACGACAGACCGCGTGGCGCGTCTGATCTGCGATATCTATATGCCGGACGGCACGCCGTTCGCCGGCGACCCGCGCGGCATTCTGAAGCGTGCGCTCAAGGAAGCCGAAGAGATGGGCTTTACCGCCATGAATGTCGGCCCGGAGCCGGAGTTCTTCCTGTTCAAGACGGACGACAAGGGCGAGCCGACGATGGAACTGAACGACCAAGGCGGATACTTCGACTTGGCTCCGATGGACCTCGGCGAGAACTGCCGCCGCGAGATCGTCCTGACGCTAGAGGAGATGGGCTTCGAGATTGAGGCCTCGCATCATGAGGTTGCGCCAGGCCAGCATGAGATCGATTTCAAGTATGCAGATGCGATCAGCGCAGCCGACCAGATCCAGACCTTCAAGCTTGTCGTGAAGACAATCGCGCGCGAGCATGGCTTGCATGCTACCTTCATGCCGAAGCCGCTGTTCGGCGTGAACGGCTCCGGCATGCACTGCCATCAATCGCTGTTCCGCGGCAACGAGAACGCGTTCTATGATGAGAACGACAAGCTCGGCCTAAGCGACGTGGCACGCCAGTACATGGCAGGCGTACTGCAGCATGCCCGTGCATTCGCCGCGATCACGAATCCGACGGTCAACTCGTACAAGCGCCTTGTGCCTGGCTATGAAGCGCCGGTATACGTTGCATGGTCCGCGAGCAATCGGAGCCCGATGATTCGGATCCCGGCATCGCGCGGACTCAGCACTCGGATCGAGGTGCGGAACCCGGATCCGGCCGCTAACCCGTATCTGGCACTCGCAGTCATGCTGAAGGCCGGTCTGGACGGCATTAAGAACAAGACCAGGCTGCCGGCTCCGACAGACCGCAACATCTACGTCATGACGGAAGAAGAACGGATCGAAGAGGGCATTCCGGTTCTGCCTTGGAACCTGAAGGAAGCGCTCGACGAGCTGATCCGCGACGAAGTGATGTGCGATGCGCTGGGCGACCATGCGTTGGCACATTTCTACGAGCTCAAGGAAATCGAGTGGGATATGTACCGCACCCAAGTGCATCAATGGGAACGCGATCAATATTTGACGCATTACTAATAGCGACAATAGCTCGACCTAACACAAGCGTCGCCAGCCCTC
>JAEZCJ010000046.1 GCA_023433615.1 Bacillota bacterium
TCCCCTACGATCCGGTAATGCGAGGATTGGAAGATAGGCGCCTCCGGGTCGCGGTTGATCGCGACGATGGTCTCCGAATTCGACATGCCGACCATATGCTGGACGGCGCCTGATATCCCGACGGCGAAATACAGCTTCGGCCGCACCGTGCATCCGGTCTGCCCGATCTGGTGCTCATGCTTGATCCAGCCCGCATCTACGGCAGCCCGCGAGGCGCCGACGACGCCTCCCAGCGCATCCGCCAATTCCTGCAGCAGGCGAAAAGGCTCCGGTCCGCCTAACCCGCGGCCGCCTGCCACGATAATCTCCGCTTCCTCCAGATTGACGTGCGCATGCTCCTGAATGAAGTCCAGCACCTGCGTCGCGATCTCCTCTTCGCGCATCGCGTTCTCGATCGGGATAATCTCCCCTTCGCGCGATGCGTCTCTCGGCAGCGCCTGAAACACGCCTGCACGCGCTGTTGCCATCTGAGGACGATACTGCTTGCATAAGATGGTCGCCATCATCTTCTCGGAGAATGCAGGCCGGCTGGCCAGCAGAAGGCGCGACGGCGGCGGCTCCACGTCCAGCTCCGTCGTATCCGCCGTCAGCCCCGTCGGCAGATGGGTCGCGATCGCGCCGGCCAGATCCCGGCCCGTCCCCGTCGCGCCGAACAGACAGATCTCCGGCTTCGCCTCCTGGATGACGCGCATGGCGATCCGGCTGTAAGGCCGCGTGCGATAATTCACAAGCTCCGGCGCATCGCACAGGTAGACTTGATCCGCGCCGTAATAGAGAGCTTCCTGCGCCAACCGTTCGACGCCATCCCCCATGACAAGCGCGATCAGCCTGACATCCAGCTTATCCGCCAGCCGTCTGCCCTCCCCCAGCAGCTGCCAGGATACGGGCTTGGCAGTCCCTCCCCGCTGCTCGATGAACACCATCACGCCTCGGTAGTCCGACCAGTCCGGCATCCCTTCTTCTTCCTGCTTCGCTGACACGATTCTCCCCCTCCTTCATTAGGTTCTAGGCCCAGCCGAGCCGCTTCGGGCGTTCGCCGCTCCATAGCTTCTCGACCAGCTCCCCCGCGATCTCCTGCGGCTCTGCGCCTTGCAGCTGCTCGCCTTGAATTTTCCTGACCTCTGGCACCCAGGTCTTGCTGACGATCGTCGGCGATCCCTTCAGGCCGATCTTGGCCGCCTCCAGCTCCGGGAAGTCCGCCGTCGTCCACACGATCGGCTTATAACGCGCTGCCTTGATCATCCCCGGCAGCGATGCCCTTCGCACCTTGTTCAGCTCCTTCAAGGCCGTAATCAGCACCGGCATGGAGGATTCCACCACCTCGATGCCGTCCTCCAGGTATCGCTGCACCGTCACGCGCCGATTCTCCGGGTTCACGCGGACCATTTTTCCCACGTATGTAAGCTGCTCCAAGTCCAGTCTGCAAGCGATGCCCGGCCCGACTTGTCCGGTATCGCCGTCGAGCGTCTGCTTGCCGCAGAACACCATATCCACCTTGCCCCACTGCTCCTCGACCTTGCCGATCGTGCTCGCCAGCACATAGGAGGTGGCCAGCGTATCCGCGCCCGCGAACTTCCGGTCCGTCACCAGCACCGCCTCGTCCGCGCCGAGCGATATGCATTCCTTCAGCGCCTTCTCCGCAGGCGGAGGCCCCATCGTCACGACCGTTACCCGCGCGCCATGCTCGTCTTTGATCCGCAGCGCCGCCTCGAGCCCATGCAGGTCATAGAAGTTCACGATGCTCGGCACGCCTTGGCGAATGAGCGTATTGTTGACCGGATCGATCCGGATCTCCCGGCTGTCCGGGACTTGCTTGATGCACACGACTAGATGAAGCATAAGATGACCTCCCGCTCGTCACTTCGTTTTCATAGCGACTCCCATTCGTCCCAGTAAGGGCTTACGTACTGCTGCGTCAGCTGGTCCGCTTCGGACTTCACGCGCAGCAATTCGGACAGCTTCCACGCTTGTTCGAACGTCGAGGGGTACAGCGTATGGAAGAGCGGCGCGACCTGCCAGATTGCCTTGCCCTCCGCGATCGGGTACACATCGACCATCCATCCGCATCGCTCCCGGCTCTCGTACCAGATCAGGGTGATCTGCCAATGCATGAATCTGCAGGGGCTGCCGTCGGCACGTCGATAGATGCTGCCGAGCATGACTCTGTCAGCGCTTCCAATCGGAATCGGCTTCCGACCGAACAGGTTCGCCAGGTTGAGGATCCCGTCCATATGATACGCCCCCTTAGCGTAGGGTTACTGTTACTTCCTATAGCAATCCTATGCCGGGGATGTCCGGAAGATTCGCAATGGTTGCTGGGGGAGGGCGGTGATTGGAAGGCATTTTTGCTATCCATGCAGCCTCGCGACGCCTGTTTCCAGCGATGGGATAGCATATTTGCCATCCACGCTGCCTCATGCCCCCATTTCGGCGATCGGATGTGATTTCCACATCCACGCCCCGTCGCTGCCGACTACTGTGCCGAACGAATGCGGTTTTTCGCACTCGCTCGGCGGGATCGGTGCGGCTGGGCCGAACGAATGCGGTTTTTCGCACTCGTTCGGCTGGATCGGTGCGGCTGGGCCGAACGAATGCGGTTTTTCGCACTCGTTCGGCGGAATTGGTGCGGCTGGGCCGAACGAATGCTGTTTTTCGCACTCGCTCGGCTGGATCGGTGCGGCTGGGCCGAACGAATGCGGTTTTTCGCACTCGTTCGGCGGGATCGGTGCGGCTGGGCCGAACGAATGCGGTTTTTCGCACTCGTTCGGCTGTATCGGTGCGGCTGGGCCGAACGAATGCGGTTTTTCGCACTCGTTCGGCTGGATCGGCACTGCCGCCTCCCTCCTATCCGCGCTACTCATCGGGAAGGACGATCCCCCTCCCCTGCTTCACCGCTTGCCGCCAATAATAGGCCGCGATGGCCATGTCGAATGCGCCCAGCCCCATCGGGTTGAAAAAGATCGGCTCATCCGCACCATACTCGGCCAACGCTTCCCGACGTACGGCATCCGTCACCGTGCGAACGTCCTGCTCTTGCAGCCCGAAGTGCAAGTGCAGTTGCTCGATGTCGGTGTTCTCGCGGCACACCTCCTGCCAATCGTCGACCACGACCGCCTTGAGCTTCGCGACGCACGCCGGCTTGTAATCCCGCAGCGATACGTTCAGCAGCAGCGCACCTGCTGGCGGCGCTTCATCGATGTAGCGCTCCGCAGCTGCCGTACACGTCGCGATGACGTTGGAGCGCCGATACAGCGACCGCCAATCGTCGGCGATCTTCGTTATCGCGCGCAGTTGCTCCGGCACGCTGTCCGGTTCGATCCCTTGCAGATCGTACAGCATGACCCGCTTCAGCTTGCTGCCGAACAGGCTCGCGCACATCTCAAGATGCCGGCGGCCGATCGGCCCCCAGCCGATAATTCCGAGCCGCAGCTCCTGCGGCCGCCTCGCTTCCATGTAGGCACGCAGCATGATCCCGCTGACAGACGCGGTCCGCAGCCCGTTCAATAAGCCGCTCTGGAGCATGGCCACGGGCTTCCCGGTCACTGCATCGTTCAGCACGATCAGATTATGCGCCCTGGGCAAGCCATGCCGAATATTGGCCGGGAAGCTCGCGATCCACTTCAGGCCCGCAATCCCGGTCGTTCCCCCGACGTAAGCCGGCATCGCAATGATGCGATTGGCGCGGTCTCCGAACCGCAGATACGTCTTAAGCGGGCTGCTGCAATCCCCTGCATCCCGCGTTCGCGCGACATCCTCGACGATCCCGGCAAGCTGCTGCCAATCCACGCCTATCGCGCGAATATCGCCATCATGCAAGTAGATCATCCTGCCGCCTCCTGCTGAGCGGTATCGGCTCGAAGCCGAGCTCCTGCCGCACCCAATCGTCGTTATACACGGTGTCCAAATAGCGTTCGCCGCGATCAGGCAGTATTGCCGCGCATACTGCGCCAGCCGGAATGCGCTCGCTGACCTGCCGGATCGCCGCGATCACGCCTCCGGAGGATGCGCCTGCCAGTATCGCTTCATGGCGAACGAGATCCCGGCAGCCTGTCACGCAATCCGCATCCGACACCCGGATGACGAGATCCGCGATCGCTTCTCGGTACAGTTCCGGCACGCGTGCCGCTCCGAGCCCCGGAAACTTCCGCTTCCCGCTCACCCCGCCGAAAATAATGCTGCCCTCCGCGTCTACCGCTACAATCGTCGTCCCCCAGCCGCGGCTGCGGATATAGTCCATGCAGCCGCGAATCGTGCCGCAGGAGCTGACCCCGCAGAACAAGTAGTCGATTGCGCCGAGCCGATCTCCGATTTCTGCCATCGTGGTCTCCTGATGGGCCAGCGCATTGTCCAAATTCCCGTATTGATTCGTCCAATAGGCATGCGGAATATGCTGCAGCAGCTCCTGCACGCGCCGGATGCGCGCCGGCAAATATTCGCCCGTCTCCGCATCCGGCTGCAGCACCAGCTCGAGCTCCCCGCCGAAGCTGCGTATAATGCGCATATGCTGCTCCGTCGTTCGCGGATCGACGACGCAGATGAAGCGGAGGCCGAGATAACGGCAGAGCTGTGCTAGGCTGATGGCCAGGTTGCCCGAACTCGATTCCACGATCACGCTGTCTTCCGTAATCTGCCCGCGTTCGATCGCCTTGCGGATCATGTAGAGGGCGGGCCGATCCTTGGCGCTGCCCCCCGGATTCATCCATTCCAGCTTGCCGTGCACCTCGAACGGCGCATCCCGGAACAGCTGCCGCAGCCGAACGAGCGGCGTTCCGCCGATCGCCTCCGCAATCCCTCCCTCGATTCTCACGGGCATCCTTCCTCTACGTATAATAGATTCGCTTGTTCTTCACCGCGCTGCGGCTAGCATCGTCCGATGCGTCATCGACGGCGCATCCGATCACCTCGATGCGATCCAACATGCCGCTTCGGATCATCGCGCCGATCGCCGGGATACGATTCTCCAACTCGAGGCGTATGCGCTCGAGCAGCTCCTGCGTCGCTTGTCGGCTGTAGACGCGCACGCTCAGCGCGTTGCCCGCCATCTGAATCCGGATGACTGCATCGCGAAGATGGCGATAGACCGCCTCTTCGATATCGTAGATGCTGATTTTCTCCCCATGCTTGAGGTCCGGTCCGATTCGCTTCACGATGCTGCGGAAGCTCATCCGCATCGTACCGGAGTCATCTGCCGGAATGGGGCGCAGATCCCGCACGACGTCATAGGTAACGTACCGAAGCGCCGGGAACGCTTCTCGCACGCTCGAGGACAGCACCAGCACCTGCTCGCCTTCCGGCAGCGGCGCGAGATCCTCCCCGATCGCTTCCGCCCCGACTCCCTCAGCCGTGATGCCTTCCGCGAACAGATACCGCCCATGCTCATGCGAGTAATAGGCGATCGTGCCGATCTCGATCGATCCGTACGTATCCGTGATGCATGCTGCTCCAATGTGAAGCCGCTCTGCCACGCTGGCCATCCAGCTTGGCGAAGCCATCTCGCCTACCAGCACCACATGCCGTATGCCCCAGGCTGCCGGATCGTCTGCTGCCAGCAGAATCCGGTCCAGAATGGAGGGCATCGTGTAGAATACTTCCGGCTTGATGCGCGACAGCTGTTCGATGTGCCGTTCGACCGGCAGCCGGTACGACAGCGAGTGGACCTCCATCCCCATGCTGCGAAAAATCGCGACCGCCGTTGCCTCCGCATGCCCGGTCCCGACATCCGCCATCGCGGTTCGATAGCCATGCGGCGACAGAATGGCACGGAATACGTCCCGCTTAATGCGAAGATACGCTTCTTCATCCCGCTGCGAATAATAGATCGCCTTGCGGCGGCCCGAGCTGGTGCCCGATGTCCGGTAGCTGTAATGGTCGCCGCGCTCCGACAACGGATTGCGATCCGCGTAATAGTGCGCTTCTAGCACAGAAGCCGTGATCAGCGGGAGCCGGTGAAGCTCTAGCGCCTCGGCTCGATCCGCAAGAGGAGCATCCGGCTGCTCCAGCAACCGCGTATACCAAGGGAACCGCTGCTTCATTCCCTCGACCTGTTCCTTCCAGTCCCCTGCCACGGACATGCCTCCCCCGAACGATTATCGTCGCCCTATACGATATGTCCGCTCGATCGAGAGCGTTCTGACAGAAGCAGGGAAAATAGGCAAGAGCAGCGATTCGATTCCGCGGTTCGCGGCGTATGATGGTGGGAAGCTAACCGATTCAAGAGACGAAGGTGGACGTATTGGGGAACAGCCGCATACAGGTCATAGCCAGCAAGCTGGCCAAAACGCGCATCGTACAGCAAAGCAGCGAATTGGCAAGGCATGTGCCGGCCACCCGGCGCTTCAGCCGGCGTCAGCTGTTCGCCATGCTGGAGCAGTATCGGATGGTATACGTCAAGCCCGACCGAGGATCATTAGGCGTCGGGGTGATGCGCGTCGACAAAAGGAGAAGCGGATACCGCTATCAGAACGGTACCCGCCTCTATGCTTGCCCGACATTCCAGGCGTTATATCATGCCCTCAAGCGGACGATCCGCGAGGAGCGCTACTTGATCCAGCAGGGCATCTCCGCGCTGCGCCGCGGGGGGCGTCCCTTCGACTTCCGGGTCATGATCCAGCGAAATCCGGCCAATGATTGGACCTGTACCGGCATAGCGGGCCGCGTCGCGCATCCGCGCAAGATCGTGTCCAACGGCAGTCAGGGCGGCACGATCTACTCCGCTGACGCGCTGCTGCGCCCGATTGCCGGCCGCGCGGCTTCGGCCCGCATCCAGCGGAAGCTGCGACGGCTCGCTACGCTAACGGCAGCGCAGTTCAGCCGTTCTTACCCTGCCATGAATGAGCTCGGACTCGATCTTGCCGTCGATCGCAGCCTGAAGCCGTGGATGCTGGAGGTCAATACGCGCCCCGACCCTTGCCCGTTCACGAAGCTGAACGACAAGGCGGCGATTCGGCGAATCGTGCGTTATGCCGAGGCTTATGGGCGCAGCTACTGCTTGACCTGCTCCAAGGCGAAGAAAGCGAGGAACGCAAGGTAACACAAGAGACCGTTAGGCGGGCCTAACGGTCTCTTCATCCCAAAATCAATAAATAGTGTAAAATCCTACAGCTATTCATGACCTAAATAATTTATCTATTAAAATAGCTGCATTTCTTACCATTAATCCTGCGCATCTCCCATCAATGCAGGCATTTCGCCAAGATTAGTGGTACTTTATTACACTAGACACCAGTGAAGTCGCTAAACGCTCCTAATAATAGCAGAAAACTACACTGTTCACTCCAGCCTTCCATGATTACTTGCATCATCCTCACCGATTCCGATGGATCATATAATGCAATAGATGCTTTAAGAACGTGATGCTCCGCGGCATCGACGCCAACACGTCCATGGCATCGCAGTAGTGCTCCCACATCGCGCGAGCCGCTCCGTCGCGGCCCAGCACGGTGACGAAGTTCGAGGTGTTGTTCTCGGCATCCTTGCCGACGGGCTTCCCCAGCACCAGCCGGTCTCCCTCCAGATCGAGCAGGTCATCCTTAATCTGGAATGCAATGCCGGCATGATAGGCGTACTGCTTCAGCCGCGCGATCTCCTGCTCGCCCGCTTGCGCGAGAATCGCGGGCATCACCAGCGCAGCCTCGAATCCGATGCCCGTCTTGTAATGGCAGATGCGATTCAGCTCCTCGAGCGTTAAGTGCTTGCCCTTGGCTTCGAGGTCCATCGCTTGCCCGATGCACATGTCCTCCGCCCTGCTGGAGGAGTAATGAATCAAGGCCAGCACGGCTGACGGATCGAACTTCGTCTGGTCCAGGGAAGCCTGCTCCTGCATGGCTCGCTGGATCAAGAGCAATCCGGTCAGCTCCGCCGTCGCGACATTGCGTGCTTCATGCAGGGTCGGACGCCCCCTGCGGGTGGGGGCATCGTCTTGGGACGGCAAGTCATCGAAGATCAAGGATGCGGTATGCATATATTCAAGCGACCTTAACAGCGGTATGACGGCCGACTCATCCAGCCCATATTCATTGACGCCCATGGCCCAAGTCAGGATCGGGCGCAGACGCTTCCCGTCACCGGCGAGGCTGTAATTGGCAGCCTCGATCAGCGGCTCCTCCACCGATTCCAACCCGCTATGCTTGACGACGGGCAGGCTGTCGTTGATCCGGTACCGAACCGTGCGAACCATGTCATGGAATCGCGCTTGGTCCTGGCGGTCTTGACGAAGGCTGCTCACCATCTGATCCCGCAGCAGCTTATCGAGGAAGTCCACGTCATGCGCCTTGCGAACCATCTGCTGGACGAGTCGATTGAACGCCGGAATGCCGGAAGCGAATAGGTCCATGAGCTCCTGATACTTCGCGGCACCGAGCTTGGCGCGGCTGCGTCTCAGGCCGTTGATGGCACGGTCAAGGATGACCTCGCGGGCCATGGCATCGCCTTGGTAGACGTTACGGATCAGGTGGGCAATGACGGTCCAGTACAGCTCGAACGGATTGATCAGGTCCGGGCGCTGGCTGCGGTGTCGCATATAGTAAGTGTAAGGCGTCACCGCGCCGCTCTTCAGATCGTCGTACAGGTCCGCGTAATCGTCCGCCAATTGGTTGTAGATGCCGTAATGGAACGTTCGCGCTTCGAAGCCGTCGTCTGCGGGAGCGCCAATGACGGAACGGACAATCAGGCGGGAAGCGGCAGATTTAAGAATGATGGGAATGTACAGCTCTTCGTTCGTGTAGTGCGCATAGGCGAGATCCTTCACGCGGTCTTCTTCCTGCGAGCGATACAGCAGGTTCGAATGCTCGAAGAATGCGCGCTGCGTGTCCGGCTGTTGATGGCTCTTGATATACTCATAGGCCTCCCGCAGCTCCGCATGGACGAACTGAACCAGCTCCCGATTCGCTCCGGTCCATTCGCCCAATGCCGGTACGGTACCCGTAATAAGCGCGTTGTGCAGCATGCGCGAGTAGCGGTCCTTCTCTTGGGCAGACAGCACCTCTGAATCCAGCAGATCGTCGATGAACGGATAGGTCAGCCCATAAGAATACCCGAGTCGAATCGCCCGATCCAGCCGGCGAGAACGTTCCGCTTGCGGCAGGCCGTCCTCCATCTCCTCCGCGACATGCAGGACGACGCCGCCGATGATCTTGATCAGCTTGCGCTGTGCCTGGTCTGCTTGCATCCCTTCCGGAATGTGCGCAGCGACGTTCCTCAGCTTATCGATTACCCAGATCGCCGCCGACTCCACCCCTTCCTTCTGCGCCCACCGGTACAGCCCTGCCGAGCTCAAGTAAGCCTGCAGGCCTCCCTGCGCCCCATTTTGCTTCGCTGTGCTAAGCAAGAGCGCTTTTACGGCGGAAGCCGTGCGCTTCGCCTTAACCTGCGTAGCCGGCGCATCGATGGCTCGGCCAAGGTCCCTCATATAGATGTAGGCAATACTGCGGTCCAAGTAGGGGTCCAGCCCGCCCGTATGATTCAGCCATTGGATATAACGATGACAATCGTTGGGGCTCGGCCGCCTCTTCCTCGCGAACATGGATAACCAAGCAGGCCGGACATGGCTCCGCCCCCAGAGCCGGATCTCTTGGGTCAATTCTGCCGCATAGCCGCGGTTCTCCACCAGCTCATGAAGAGAAGCGAAGTATTCGGCCGCCTTCTGCTCAGCCCGCAAATATCCCGTATCGATATCGTTCTTGAGCGTCGTCATATTCATCGTGTGCATGACCTCTGCTTCTTCATAAGTTCTGCTCCATTGTACCCCTTACTACGGGTGCAGGGGTTGTTCGGTTACGGGCCAATCGTTCTTCCGGTGAAAAAAGCGACCTCGCGCGGTCGCTTCGCAGACGTTCTATGGCCAATTACCGGATCCTCACTTAGAAAATAGTACTATTTTACGCTGATATTGATTGAGGCGTTCAATTTCACCTTGGAACTCTCTGATCCATTTAATTTATATATTACTTCCGCTGTAATTGTATAATCACCATCTTCTAATATTGTAGTTCGAAGGTTGTTTTTGACTCCCTTATTTTTGTTATATTTTATAATATCCTCGATTAACAAAGTACTGCTGTACTCATCACCTGGTCCAAATGTAGAATTCTCTAATATCAATCCTGAAAGTAGACTATCCTCAAAACCATATTCATCATTAATTCTATATCGAATCAATGGCCCCCCGTGATATATCACCGTTGTATCACCCTTGATATTCTCTAAACGTGACCAAATTCGAATCGAGTTGCCTTCTGCATAATTTTCTCTCTCCGAGATGATCCTCAAAGCAAATTCATCATTGACAGCACTATGATTTATCTCGGACAATACAGGAGCGGTTGTCGATTTGTCGATATTTATATGCTTACTTTCGGAATCGTATTCGATAGATGCCTCCGAGATTTCAGCAAACTTTCTTATTGGCACAAAAATCTGTCCTTTATAATTCAGAAGTTGGATATCATGAAGTAGAGTATTATTTAAAAATATTGATGTATTCACGATATATACCTTAATCACCTCCGTAGCAGCGTGGGCTGTTGTAATAATAAACCCAAAGAGAACTACTACAATGAATGCAATCTTGTTCCATTTCCTCATCAAATCACTCCTCAAATAGTTAAGGATTCTATATTAACTTTTGTCCGTTACCTTCCTAGGACGCACTAATCTTGGATACATGCCAGCCTCTCCTCCTGCCATCGGAATCGACAAAAAGCACCGTGCGCGCAGTGAATAAACAACTGCTTGCACGGTGCTTCCGTTAGCTGAATCGTACCATAACTTGCAGCTATGGTAAATACTCCCCATTATCGTGTCTTCCCCGCCGATTCAATGCCCTTCTTCTCCAGATCGACCAAATGGCGCAGGTACATCTCATGCTCTACCTTCTGTGCGCCCGCTGCCTCCATCTGCTTGACGAACGTGCCGTATGCCTTATCGAATTCTTCGTCGGAGACAGCCATGACCAGGTGAGGAATGGCCTTATTCCACAACGTCTTAATGTTGGCGTTAATGACGCCTTCCGGCGTAGACCCTTCAGGCTCCAAGTTGCCCAATCCAAGCGCGTAATCGTCATAGTTGAAGCGCGACAGCTTCATCGACGCGTTGTATTCATCCGGACGAGACATGATCATCTCTCGCAGCTCCGCCTTATAGAACACCGGGCTTGAGCGCCATAGCAAGGTGGAAGCCTCGAAGCCGTACTGGCGCTGCCAAGCCAAATAGTCGGTGTTCATCCGTTCGCGGACTTCCTTCACGTACCGAGGCAGCCCATCCACCATCTCGTAGGTCTCGCCTTCCTTGCCGTATTGAAAATCCAGCTGGCCCTCGTCCGACCATGCATATTCGGCGAACCGGAGGATACGTTCGGGATCCTTCGCCTTCTTGGTGATGAAGAAGCCCTGCCACCCAAGCAGCCGGGAAGCCGGATAGCGCGGCTCCTTGCCGCCTGCTCTCAGTCCGTCCAGCACGACATAGGTCCGATCTTCCCCGATCGTACCGGCAATGATCGGATTGAACTGCGTATACATGTCGTTCAAGTGTTGGGAAGCGACAGCGTATTCCGCCCCATACATTCCCTCTTCGTATTGGGCTTGCTTGGTGATCAAGAACTTCGGATCGAACAGGCCTTCACGGAACAGGCCGTTCAGATAGCGGAATGCATCGATGAAGCCTTCGCTGCGCATCGGATACAGCACCTCCTGCCGATCGTCCCGGATTCGTTCCTCTGCGAGATAAGGCGCGAACGAATAAATAAGGTAGTCCATCGACAAGCTTCCCCCGAAGCCGTTCTTCGCTACATCGAAATGATCAAGCGCGAGCGGATATTGCGCATCGTCCTGCAGCTTAATCTCGAGCAGCGCCTGCTTCAGTTCGTCGGTCGTCTCGATTCTCGGGCTTCCCAGCGCCTCATAGATATCACGGCGGATGAACCATGGGCGGATCGAGATGACCGGGCTCCCAACCGTCAGCCGGCTCTCGTCTTCATACAGATTAGGCAGATACCACAGCTTCCCGTTCACCGAATGGTACTTCACCATCTCGGGATTGAGCTGCTCCCAGAACTCCGGGGCGTACGCATCGATTAACTCGGTCATCGAGTAGATGAGCCCGCCGTCAATCAGCTTGGCTACGGCCGGACTATTCCAATCCAGCATGAGCGAATCCGGCAGTTCTCCGGTGGATATCAACATGTTCAGATAATCCTCGTCGCTGCCCGTCGCCAGCTTGCGATCGATGCGGACCCCCGTCTTCTCGGTGACCAGCTTCATCGCATATTGGTCGCGCCATAAGTAGTTGGTCGCCCAATTGCCGTAGAAGTACTGCGTGAACGTAAACGGCGACTTATCCCGTCTCCAGGACTGACTGTCCTTCGATGAACCGCCGGCATCGCCGATCGTCTCCAAGCCGTTGGACACTGCTTCGCCGGCAGACTTCTGTCCGGCAGCGTCTTCTTGCGGCGGCGGGGACCCCTCGCATGCTGCCAGCAGCACGCTCGCCGCGAGCAGCACGGCCATGAGACCGGACAGCGGCCATCGCACCATCATTGATGCCCCTCCTCTTCTATCGACGCTGCATGAGTTCCTGGTACTCGCCCGGAGACATGCCGTGCTTCTGCTTGAATAGCGTGCAAAAGTACGAATGGTTCGCGACTCCGACTCGCTGGGCGATCTCCGATACCTTATGCTTGGTCGTACGAAGCAGCTCCTCGGCTTTCCGCATGCGAACCTCCAGAATATATTGATGCACGGTCACTCCCATGGCGCGCTTGAACAAGACCCCCAGATGGTTCGGAGAGACGAACATCTCGCTTGCCAGCATCGTCAGGCTGAGCTCGTTCGATCCATACTTGTCTTCAATCAGCCGAACCGTTCGATTCGCGATATAATCATCCTTCCTGTTCCGCTTCGCGTCCAGCCGAGCCATCAAGGACGAGACGAATGCAAGCAGATAGGCCTCCACCTCTTGCACGCTGCCGAGCGCAGCCAACGGATTGCCGTCTGCCTCCTCGTACGGCCGTCGCTCATCCTCGAGGAGCGAGAGGTCGAATAACAGTGCATGGAGCAACGCGTCGAGGTAGAATCTGCCGGCCCCGGCATGCTTCCGGATGTGAGCGAATAGCTCGCTGAGCACGGAACGGACCTCCGGCTCTTGCAGGTTCAGCACATGAAGCCGCAGCCTGCGGCATAGTTCCTGCCATTCCGAACGGAATTCGGATGCCCGCTCATCGAACTGTCGGCGAGCAGCAGCCGCCGTATCGGCCGGTACCAACCCGCTCACTTCGCAGAAGATGCCGTACCGCGCGGCATCCACCGCCTCGCGGTACGCATCCCTCAGCCGCGTTAGTGACACTGCCGGCGCCCCGAAGCCGACCGTCGGTTGAAGCTTGGACATGCGGCTCCATTCCGCAAGCAAGCGGTCTGCCCTTCGCTCACCCTCCGACATAGCAGCAGCTTCGCATGGGATTACGGCAACCACGCCGCCCGGGATGTCTTCGCAATCCAGCAGGTACGCGCTTCCTCCCAGCGCGCCGCGCAGCGCCTCCCTATCGACCGACCCGCTGGTTGCCGCCGCTAAGACCGCATAGCCCGGCGCATGCAGCCCTTCATCAAGCTTCAACAATTCGGCCGCAAGTTCTTTCGGCTCGCCGCGCTTGCCAAGCAGCAAGTCGGCAAGCCTCATCTCGACTGCGCTCCGCTCGCCTGCGTGAAGCCGCTCCAGCATACGCTTCTCCTGCGCGCGAAGCGCGCCGAGCTTATCGCACTTCTCGACTACGCGCTGCATCGTTGCCCGCAGTTCATCCTCCTCCAGCGGCTTCAGCACGTAATCGTCCGCATTCATGGCGATGGCTTCCCGCGTATATTCATAATCGCTGTAACCGGTTAGCACGACGATGCGTACGTCGGACAGCCTCTCCCGAATCTTCTTCGACATCTCAAGCCCATTCAGCCCAGGCATTCGGATGTCCGTCACGATAATGTCCGGCTGAAGCCGGAATGCCTGATTCAATCCGTCCACGCCGTTGACCGCGGTACCCGCAACCTCGATGCCCAGCTCATGCCAATCCCACAGATGAACCAGACCCTCCCTCTCCCAGCGCTCATCTTCCACAATAAGCAAGGAATACATCGACACATTCACTCCTTAGGCAGCGTAATCGTGACGGCGGTTCCGATACCCGGCCGACTGAACACTTCGAAGCCCACTCGATTCCCATAGTAGCCTTGCAATCGTTCAATGATGTTCTTGATTGCATACCCGCTCCCGCTTGTTCGCTCGATCTGCCCTGCCAGCATCGCCTCGATGCGCTCTTCGGTCATCCCCACGCCGTCATCGACGACCTGCAGAACGATGGATTGCCCATTCATGGACATATGCGCCCTGACAATGACCGTCCCATGCTCCAGCTTCGGTTCGATCCCATGGGTCAGCGCATTCTCGACCAGCGGCTGCACGATATTTTTGGGTATCGAATAATGCTGCACCGACTCTTCGACATCGAACACGATATCGAACAGGTTCCCGAATCGGAACTTCTGAATTTGGGCATACGTGCGCACCGTCTCGATCTCGCCATGGATGAGAATGGACGACTTGCCCTTGTTCAGCACCAGCCGATAGAACCTCGCGAGCGCGTTGGACAATTGCACGACTTCTTCCGACTGCACTTTGCGGCCAACCCAAGCGATCGTAGCCAGCGTATTGTACAGGAAGTGCGGGTTAATCTGCGATTCCAGCGCGCGAAGCTCTGCTTCCTTCTCCAGGATTCGGCTCTTGTATACCGTCTCAACCAAGTCGTGGATCCGGCTGGTCATGAGATTGAAGCTGAGCGACATCTGCGCGAACTCATCGCGGGCGACTACGGGGACCGAGACATTGAGGTTCCCCTCTCTTACGGCCTTCATCGCGCCGAGCAGCACCTTCATGCGCCGAAGCAGCGTTCTCGTAATGAAGTACACGATGACGCTGAGCAGCAGCAGCGCCGCCAGCAGCACGCCGAATATCCGCAGTTGGGACCCTTCCATGCTCGAGATGAACGGCTTCACGGGGAAAATGCCTACCAATCGCAGCTCCGTTCCGTCCAGCGGCGTCGAGATGACGATCGAGCGCACGCCGCCGACCTCCAATATCGCATTCATCCCTTCGGCCGGAATATCTTGCAGTCCCAGTGCGCGCAGCGTCAGGGGGGCATCCGCCCGGAGGCTCTCCGACACGATCTTTCCTTCCTCGTCCACGACATAGATGTCGCCGGAATGGGGGGCTGCCGGATTGCCGACCGTCTCGAAGAATATGTTCCGCTCCACCTCGATCTCGATCATGCCGACCATATCCGCATAGTTGCTCGTGAAGATTTTGCGATTATGCGAGAAGACCTGGGCCACTGGACTGGAGCCGGGAAGATTGATCATCACCTGTTCCTGATGCAAGCCCTGCCAGCTCGAGATCTGGCGGGAATCATTGATGAACGGCGCATAGCGCAAGTTCGCGGAGAGGCGGGTCAGATGGTAGAACCCGTCATGCAGCTCCGGTATCGAATCATTCGACATATAGATGCGAATCGAATGGATGTAGGTGTTCTGCCGCTTCAGGTTGTCCAGGATCGGCGCGATCGTATCCCGATATTCCTCCAGCTGGTACGGGCCGCTCAGGAATGCATTCTCGAGGAAGCTCTGCATCTTCGGATCGTAGGCGACGATCTGCGAAAGATTCTGCACCATGGTCGCCTTCTGCAGGATGTTGTTCTTCATCTGCAGGACGTTCTGATTCATCAGGATCTTCCCTTGTCCAATAGCGGCTTGGGAAGCTTGGTAGTAGAGAATGACTCCCATGGAGGTCATGGAAGCGGTCAGGATCAGCAGGAATGTCAAGACGAACTTCGAAGTGACGCTTAGACTCAGACTCCGGTTGCCAGGCAATTTCACATGAACACTCCATTTGGTAACGTTTACATTTCTGTGTCTTATTGTAGCATGCGTACGCCGTTCCCCATAACGGAAAATTCCCGCCGCGGCCGAAGCCGAAGCGGGAGTGCGATTCATCGGTTAATTGTTGGCGAATACGGTTGCCGTCGTCAGATCGATTTCGTATTTTACGACCTCGTCATAGCCAAGGCCCTTAGCTTTCTCGATCATCTCGTTTTTCAATTTGTCGTAATCGCCCTGATTCTTCGCGAAGATCATTTTCCAAGAGTACTCCTTGATGACCTTGCCGATTTCGCTTATCTTCTGCTGAATGTCGGCAGGCGGCGTTGCGGGAGCAGCACCCGTGAAGACGACCTTCTGCACCGCGATCAGATCATTCTTCTCGAAGTATTCCTTCTCCGTCATCGCGCCCATCGCTTCCCGCCAGCTCTTCGTGACCGGATTCGGGTCGTGGTTCAGCACCGACGTCCAGAGGTTGTAATCGTACGGTTCGCCTGTCTCCGGGTTCACCATCGAGTTCTTAAGGGTCGTGTTGTTGATCTGGTTCTTGCCGTCTTTGAACGTGCCGCCGCCGAATTCTTCCGGAACCGGCTCGGTATTCGCCGGCAGCGCCTTGTAGCCATATTCGGTAACGAACGGCTTGCCGGCCTCGTCAAGATCCCACGCCAAGCCTTTCGGGCCATAGTTCGACTCCATGATACCCTCCGGCGTGAACAGCCAGTTCAGGAACTCCATAATGCGCTCCGGATCCTTCGCCTTCGAGCCGATGGCCCAGACGCGGTTGCCTCCGTACGGGTTCATGCCGTAGGACATGACCTTCTCATCCTTGAACGGCACCAGCGCGAAGCCTTTGCCTGCGGCCGTATTCTCCGGCGTGTTGTATACGTTGCTCAGCCATGGGAATTGCGAGAAGAAGACTTGCCCGTCCTTGAATTTGTTGGACGAGTCGGAGAACTTCTGCGTGAGCGAATCCGGGTCCACCAGTCCCATCTGATTCGCGTCGAAGTAGAATTTCAAGCCCTGGAAGTAATAGCCGTTCTCATCGAGCATGCCTTGCCATTCATCCGAATTGACGGACGTCATCGTTAGGCCTGCAGGGTTGAAGCCATCCCCTTCTTGATAGCCGTATAATTGGCCAATGACCTTAGCGAGCGTCATGTAGTTGCCATCCCAATCCGACCAGAGCGAGAAGCCGTATGTCGGACGGCCGGAATCGCTCTTCGGCTCGAGCGCTTGCATCTGCTTCAACACGGTCAGATAGTCGTCAAGCGTCGTAATGACCGGACTGCCCAGCTTCTGGTACAGGTCCCAGCGCAGGTTCGGGCCGAACGTCATCTCTGCACCCTCGGAAGGACCTTCACCTTCGCCGACATCATGGCCGATGCCATATACAGCACTGCCGCCGCCGAATTGCTGCTTGTTCGCTTCTACGGCTTGCGCGGCATTCTTCAGGATATCCGGACCGTGCTTCTCCAGCAGGCCGTCCTTGTTCCAGTCGAGCAGCAAATTCGCCTTGATGGCGTCTTGATAATCTTCGCCGTTGCTGCCGAACACGACGAGATCGCCCATATCGCCCGAGGCCATCATCGTCGCGATCTTCTGCTGACCGCCAGCCAAGTTCGAAGCAATGATATTCAGCTTAATATTGAACTTGTCCTTGATCATCTTCGCGAACCATCCCGGCTGCTCGCCCGCATAGTTGGCCAGCATCGAGAATACGGTTATCGTGATCTCTTCTCTAGGCGCCGCATCCGTACCGGAATTGTCTGCCGCCGCATTGCTCGAGCCTGACCCCGCGTCATTGCCGCTCTTGCCGCTATTCCCGCCGCTGCATGCCGTGACTACCATGATCGCGCATAGAAGCAGAGCGAGAACGGACCATCTTGTACCTCTGATCATTGAATATACCCCCTAATGAGTGCTTGCTGTTGCTTCCAATCGAGACCCGCTGTTCCTGCGGAATGCTTGAGACCGGCCCTATGCCGGCCCTCTTGCGCACCTTCACCTCCTAGCAGAATCTCATGTTATCGTTCACGCGCTTCCTGAATTATCCTTTCACTGCTCCGATCATGATGCCCTTGACGAAGAAGCGTTGGAAGAACGGATACACGAGCAGAATCGGCGTCACGACGACCATCGATACGGTCGTGCGGATCGACGTTGGCGTCGCCATGTTCGTCAAGTCGATATTGGCGGACCCTGTGGTCTGGCGCATAAGCTGCGCCAAGGAAGTCGCCTCGTTCATGTACCGATAGAGAATGAACTGCAGCGAGAACAGATTCTGATCCGTCACGAGGAACAGCGTGTCCGTGAAGGAGTTCCACTGCCCTACAGCCGCGAAGATCGCAATCGTCGCTAAGACCGGCATGCTGAGCGGCAGGATGATTCTCGCGAAGATTACCCAATAGCCCGCACCGTCAATCTGGGCGGATTCCTGCAGCGCCGGCGGCGTCGACTCGATGAAGGTCTTCACCAAGATGATGAAGAACGGCGATACGATGGCAGGCAGGATGTACGCGAGGAAGTTGTTGACCAGTCCGAGATTAAGCATCGTCAGGTACCACGGAATCAAACCCGCGTTGAAATACATCGAAATGATAAGGAAGCGATACCAGAACTTGCGGCCCCACATCTCGTTCTTCGTAAACAGATAGCCAAGGAACGCTGCCGCGAATACCGTCAAGACCGTGCCGATGACCGTGCGCGCGATCGAGACAACCGCTGCGAGCCCCAGGCCGGGAAGCTTGAACACGTCCATATAATTCGTTAAGTGGAACCCGACCGGATAGAACAGCACAAGCCCTCTGCTGCTCAAGTCGTTATTGCTGATCGTGTTGATGAACAAATAGTAGAACGGGAAGATGCAGAGCAGCGTGAACAATACGAACCATGAATAATTCATGATGTGAAAGGCGTTGAGTTTCTCTCTCTTCTCCATGCTTATCTCCTCTCCTGGCGGCGTGCTTCGAGCTTAGATGATGTTCTCCCCGCGGAACAGCTTCGACAGGCCGTTAGCCGCGAATAGAAGAACGATGCTGACAACCGACTTCAGCAGGCTGACTGCCGTGGAGAACGAGAAGTTCGAGTTCGTCATCCCGATGTTGTACACGTACAAGTCGAGCACCTCGATCCGTCCCATGTTGATGGCGTTCATGAACACATAGAACTGCTCGAAGCCGTTGTTGATGAAGTTGGCAATGGACAGGAGCAGCAGCACGAAGAAGGTCGGCATGATGCCCGGAACGGTTACGTGCCACATCAGTCGGTATCGGCCTGCGCCGTCGACCCTGGCTGCCTCGTACAATTCTTGATCGATGCCCGTAATCGCGGCGATGTACATGATTGCGCTCCAGCCGAGCGTCTTCCAGATGCCCCATAGCGTCATCGACAGCCACGTATGGCTATCCGATGCGAGAAGGTTCATCGGGCGATCGATCCAGCCCATGCTCAGCAAGAAATTGTTCAAGAATCCGTTATCCACCGAGAAGAGCATGAAGGCGAAGGAGTACACGAGCACCCAGCTGATGAAGTTCGGGAGCGTCGTGAGCGTCTGCACCATTCGCTTGAAGAACGGGCTGCGAATCTCGGTCAGGAAAATCGCGAAGGCTACCGGAAGCACGGACGTCAGGATGCTCAGTCCGCTCATCGCGAACGTATTGGTCATGACGCGAACGATCTCTTGGCGTTGGATCTCGTTCGACAGCATCGACGTGAACCAATAGAATCCCATGTATTCGCTGTCCTTCAGCGGAATGCCGGGCCGATAATCATAGAAGGCATAAATCCAGCCGTACAGCGGCAAGTACGAGAAGACGAAGGCCAGCGCCAGAAATGGAAGCGCCATCAAAAATAGTTTGTACTTATCCCGGATTCGAAACGGTGTGTCGTGTGCGGCCATGCGGCGGGTTTCTTTGCTTGCTGCAATATCGTTCATCTCTTTCCCCCTTGTAACAGTGACTCTCTCATTATAGAAGCGGGGAAAATGTTTCGGATATATTAAAAAACCACTTGGATTTCGAAAACGAACGGATTTATCGTCCATTAACAAATCTCCTATACACTAGCTGTAGCACATCACTTCATCGCAACGCATGCAGAAAGGAATAGCGGACCATGGGAATTCATACGTATTTTCAATCGCTTAACGACCTCGAACGCATCACTCGCTGCCCGGGGAAATTCAAGTTCGAAGAACACAGCGTATCCGCCCATTCCTGGAAGGTTGTACAATACGCCAAGACATTGGCGGATATCGAGGAGCGGAACGGCGCCGCAATCGATTGGAAGAAGCTGTACGAGATTACAAGCAGCCATGATTATGGCGAAATTTTCATCGGGGATATCAAAACGCCCGTTAAGCATTACTCCTTGGAATTGCGTGGCATGCTCCAACAGGTAGAGGAAGGCATGATTGCTCATTTTATCGAGGAGAATATTCCGGAGGAATTTAAACCGATCTTCTACAGACAGCTGCGCGAGGGCAAGGACGAGTCCGTGGAAGGCCTCATTCTTGAAGTTGCCGACAAACTCGATCAAGTATATGAGGCCCTTGCGGAGCTGCAGCGAGGCAATACGGAGAAGGAATTCGTGACCATGTATCGCGAGGCGCTCGTCAAGATCAAAAAAATCAAGCTTCATTGCGTCGACTATTTTCTAACGCACATCTTGCCTGACATCGTGAAGGAAAGCTCGAACAGTCCGATCGATATCAAAAAAATAACGAACGAAGCCTTGGAACTGTGACGATGCCAGCAGGGCGGCTGGATGGATAAAGAGGAGGGGCCTCAGCCACTCCTCTTCGTATGATCGCTGTCGATGCCCGACGTTCGTATACCGGTCTCAGGTCAGCTGCTTCTTGCGCTTAACCAACGCCTTGAATTCACCGTCCAGCAACTCATATTGCGGACTGCCCGGCAAGGCGGCGCCGAGCTCGGCGAGCACGACTGCGATGCGATTCTCCACGCGCAGCCGTTCTTCCTGGCGCTCGCTGTGCGCCGGCTGCCCGGCATGTTCCGCTTGCCCGGCATTCAACAAGTTCACGGCGCGGTCCATATAATCCTGAATCCCGCTCTCGAATCGATGAATGCGCCCGTCGTCGTAGACGAGCAGCTTATCGCAGGTCTTCTCCAAGAAGTAGCGGTCATGCGAGACGATGATCAGCGTGCCGTCATAGGTCGACAGCGTCGCCTCCAGCTGCTCGCGGCTTGCCAGATCCAGATGATTGGTCGGCTCATCGAGAATGAGCAGATCCTGCTCCCGCATGATGAGATCGGCCAGCTTCACGCGCGTGCGTTCGCCGAGGCTGAGCTGCCCTACCGGCTTGCGAAGGAGCGACTCCTCCATTCCCATACTCGCCAGCAGCGTCCGAAGCTTGCCGACATCGCCCTTCAGCGCATACGCACGGCTGATAAGCTCCAATACCGTTCGCTCCGGATCAAGATCATTGACGTCCTGCGTCAGATAAGCGAGCTTCGTGGCTGGGCTGACCCACAGCGAGCCGCGATCAGGCTGTTCGCTGCCGGCGATGAGCCGGATGAGCGTCGTTTTGCCGCATCCATTCGGGCCGAGCAGGCCCACCCTCTCTCCCCGCTGGATGTAGAAGGAACTGTCCTGGAACAGCAGGCGTTCTCCGTATGCCTTGCCGATCCGCGAAGCTTCGAGTATCCGTCTGCCGCGCTTGCCGCCGCCCTCGAGCTCGAAGCGGACCTGCGCCTCCTCTCTCGGCCGCTTGACGCCCTCGATCTCAATCTTCTCGAGCCGCTTGATCCGGGATTTGATCTGCTGGTCCATCTTCTTCGCCTTGGACCGGTAGAATTCCTTGACGCCCATCCGCATCTCCGCCATCTTGCCTGTCTTGCCTGCCTCGCGATGCGCCTTGTCCGACCAAGCCTTCAGCCGCGTTATCTCTGCTTCTATCTTCTGCTCATACTTCACCTGTTCCTCATAGTGGTGCAACTGGCTGCGGTACCGCCTCTCCTTCTCTTCGCGATAGAAGGTATAGTTACCCGCGTAGTCGACATTAGCGCCATCGTCCAGCTCGACGATTCGATCGACGGTCCGATCGAGGAAGTAGCGGTCATGGGAGATGACCAGCACGGCTCCTCTCATCGACCGAAGCTCTTGAACGAGCCATTCGACCCCGCTGAAGTCTAGATGGTTCGTCGGTTCGTCGAGGATGAGCAAGTCCGGTCTGGAAGCCCATATATGCGCGATGGCCAGCTTCGTCCGTTCGCCTCCGCTAAGGCCTGCGAGTCTGTCCGAATGCCATTCCTGGACCTTCTGCAGGCCGAGACGGCTCGTCAGCGCCAGGAAGTCCGGCTGTTCGCCGGCATCCTTGCCGATATATTCCGCGAATGTATTAATCGTATAGGAGGTTGACTGCAGGAGATAACCGATCTTCATCCCCTGCAGGTGCCGGGCGACTGTACCTCCGTCCGGCTCGAGACTGCCGTACAGTAGATCGGCCAGCGTCGATTTGCCTGCGCCGTTGGCACCGACGAGGCCGATGCGCTCGCCGCTTGCGATATCCAGATTCACGTTACGAAGCACGGACTGCTCCCCGAACGATTGTTGAAGATTCCGACATGTTAACAATGTCATATGCTCACCTCTCGCATGCGATTATTCGGTGCTGTTGCATGAAGATCGCTGACATTCGAGATGGCAGGACGGAACGCATAAATAACCGCAGGCACGAGCCTGCGGCATTGTCGGATATGCGTAAATAGGGGTTCGAAAATGACCTCGCGCATGCGAGCATCGTTATGCTCCGCGCAAGGCAGCCATGAAGGAGTCTCCTCCCATAGACACATGTACCCTATTCCGCTCCGCAGCCATAGGCCGGGCGTCGTCATTACCTATCGAATATCAGGCTCGTGATCGACTCGGGAATTAGTTCCACATGATGTCTAGCTGGATACCTCCTGCCATGTAAGATACCAACAGTATACACGCGGCGACAGAGCCGCGCAACCTTCGATCCCGGCCTCAAGAGGCCAGGCTACTCGTTATCCATAGCAGGCAGACTCCAATGCAGAGACATAACGGAGAGTACAATACGGTGTCCCACTTGGCGAATAGGGTGCCCTTCTCTCGCTTAAAGAAGCCTACCCAGCGGAATTCGCCGATGCTTCGGATGAGGAAGACGCAGGCCAATGCCCATCCACCGTAGGTATGGAACCAGCCGGCGAACAACAGCCGCTCGACAACGCCTCCCAGCTCCAGCACGAACCACCCCGCCGCCGCCATCGCCGTCGCGACAATCC
Source organism: Bacillota bacterium (assembly GCA_023433615.1). Lineage (GTDB taxonomy): Bacteria > Bacillota > Bacilli > Paenibacillales > Paenibacillaceae > Paenibacillus_I. The sequence goes on from JAEZCJ010000046.1 coordinate 23,171, forward strand.
CCGTGGCAATTTTCGTCGGTCGGAACAGCAATTCGGAACCTCTTGCAGGTATCGCCGCCGAACTTCCTTTCGTCCCGCCTGCCATCCAATACCAATGCATTGCGCTCACCAGGAAAAGCACGCCGCCAACCATCCAAGTCACTACGTCCGCCATCATCGCGATCATCCTCCTTCATATGCCGAGCAAATGCGTCCGCAACATGCCGATCTGCTGTCTGCGTTCTTCTTCCCGCACCGGTTCGTGCTTGTGCCGTTCGTACCATCCCAGATAATAGTGGTACAGAATACGGGACTTGTGCTCTGCAGCCTCGATCGGCATACCGAGCTTCAGCAACAGCTCCTGCGCATGAAGCATTCTCGCTTGCTCGATCGCATCGAGAATCGTCTGATATTCCGCATTCTCTCTCGCAATTCTCCTTAAGTAGAAAAGGAAATCGCCCTTCTGCGTGATCGAGAACATTTCCGTCATCAGCGCGTCCATCTGCTCCTCCGCCGTCCCGGATCGGGCGGACTGGCGAATGATCTGCTGCGTCGCGATGTCGCCCCATCGTTCCACAATCCGCACGATATAGTCCTTGCGGTTCTTGAAATACCAATAGAAGCTGCTCTTGCTGCAGCCCAGCTCCGACGCCATCTGCTCGATGACAAGGCCTTCTGCCCCGCTCCGCGCGAACAGTTCCATCCCCAGACGTATCCATTGGTCTTCCGTGACGAGAATCTTCGGAATCGTAATCACCATCCTCTTCTGTACGGTGTCGTCTAGAAGAATATATCCTAATAGCCGTGCAGCCGCAACATCTGTACGGGCCCGTTCAGAAAATATTCACAACCGTCTACAGCTCGCCCTTCCTCAAGGGGACTATACTGAACCACAGCCATGCCATAGCTTGGGGAATCGACAATACACCCGTGATGACGCGGAAGATCGTACGATCGTCGGATATTTCCGCCAGGATTCCCCCGGCCGCAATCGTAGGAATCGTCAAGAGGCCGATGAGCAGCGGAGCATGCGCAACGACCCCGGTTACCCCTGCAAGGCGGCAGCCGATTCCCATTAACAGCATGCCGAGCGTAAGCAGGATGACAGACAACAAATATCCGAACCATGAACCCAATCCGAGAGGCGACTGATATTCTAGCCGCATGTCGACGTAGAATTGGGGGATTTCACTCAGAACGCGCATACCCATTGCTGCCGATGCCAACCGATATCCGATACCGAACGGCCGCGTTACGCGATTTCCAACGTATCGCCTGAACGCAAGCAGCGATGCCCACAGCAATACAGGAATAATGGCGGCAACGCGCCCCCATTCAAGCTCGTTCAAACCTAACCATGAGCCCATTGCATTGACCGTATTGCTTCCATGGGTGTAGGCATACACGAAAGCATATCCCATGACACCTGCACTTCCCGAGATGCCTGCAAGACTCAAAGCCCGAATACGGATCGACATTCCATTCCCTCCTTATGGCGCTTCCTTCGAATCAAACCACGCACGATGGGTTGGAATCGAATCGGCTATGCCTCCATCTTAACGGAGAGATTTCATCATTTTTCGAAGGAATTCAGGAGGAATCATCGTTTTTTTGCGTAGATACCGCGGCCAGATAGGAATGCAAAATAATAGGCATAAACCCGCGGCCTCTGCTGAGGCCGGGTTTATGCCTATACCCTATCTTTGCTCGCTGGCGGCTAGCCATTCAGCCAGCACGGCAGCCTGATTACGCTCCTCATCCTTAGCCGCATACAGCAGCGTAACCGTATCTCCGTCCGATGACCATTGCATCAGCTGCTTGCACAGCGCAGCCTTCGATTCATCCCGAATAAGCTCTTCGCCGTACTTCGCCTTAAATTCCTCGAACTTCGCGACATCGTGATTGAACCATTTTCTTAATTCGTGACTCGGTGCAAGCTCCTTCATCCACTCGTGCAGCGCCGCCTGCTCTTTCGCCAGCCCTCTTGGCCAGAGCCGGTCCACTAGAATCCGCTTGCCGTCAGAGGTATCGACCGGATCGTAGACGCGCTTGATTCGGATCATCCTTAGTCCCGTAAGAGCGCATTCGCGATCAACATGTCGAACTTCCGTATATCGACGCCTTTTTGCAGCTTCACCTTAATATGGCCTGCTCGCGTCCACAGCTCAACCTCCGCGTTGAAGTCGAGGAATCCGCCGGCATTCTCCGTGGACCACATATTGATCGAGGAATAAGGCAGGGAGTAGATCTCAATCTTTTTACCGGTAAGCCCCTGTGCATCCTTCACGATCAGCCTCTTATTCGTAAAGATTGCCGTGTCTCGGAACGTCTTATACGCGCTAACCGCCACTTCGCCCGACACGAGCAGGGCATTCACATCCTGCGGAATCGGACACTCCGCCACTAAAGTCCACTCTAGAATGCTTTGCGTTGCTGCCATTCTCCCAGCCTCCTATTCATGCATGCCATCATAACCAATTATTCGACACGATTCTCGGCATCCCTTCTCATTCATTCCGTCGCGATATCAAGTATAATGGGATTATTATGCTTCCCATTGGAGGGTCATGATGAACAATCAAGTAAGTGTAAGCGACTATGATTGCGTGGATGAAGTTCCCCTGCATCGGGTCAAGGGGAATCAGCTCGGCATTCTGCTCAGCATTCTGATTGCCGTCCTTGTTCAGCAGCTCTGGATTCTCGCTCTTCCCTTAGCCGTACAACTGATTAGCCGCACCTTCGGAGTCAGATATAATGCATTCGTACGCATGCTCTCTCCGCTCTTCCCTGTCAGCTCGGCTATGGAGAGCCGCGAGCTGCTCCGGTTCAACAACTTGTTGGCGATTCTCTTCCTAGCGATAACATTGGCAACCCATGCCGCTGGCCTTCCTGTCGCAGCCTATATCAGTCTTGGCATGCTTACAGCGGCTGTCGTGCTTGCGCTGTGCGGATTCTGTCTGGGCTGCTTCATGTACCTGCATTGGAAACGGTTGGTCCGTAAAGCAAGCTAGCTACGGGCCTTGCGCCGTCACTCAACACAGGTTCCCGTCGTTCCGGCCGGGCTATTTCTCCGAAGATCACGATGCAAGCTATGCCTTCGCCGCCTCTAACGGAGCAAAGAATAGACGATGCGCCGCGATCGGATCCGCGAACAGCGTGACGAACTCATCGGCCGTTGCTTGATCTTGAGCCGCTCTCCCAAGCATGGCGGAGAAGGATTCCGACGGAGGACCCATCATCGCGTTCGTCCACTCCGACATCTTCGTTACGTATTCTTGCGATTGCCTCCAATATCGTTCGCCGAACGCTTCATCCCATGCCTCATGCGCATGTTCCGCAATCAGGGCGTAGAGCACATTGGCGCAATAAGAGGCAGCATTGGCCCCCTGCCCCGTAATCGGATCATTGAGCGCTACGCTGTCGCCGCAGCCTACCGTTAACGTCCCGTTCACCGTCGTATAAGGAATCCGAATCGCCGGTTGGATCGCCATCTGAACATAGGACAGCGGATCGGCAAGACGGAACTCATCCTCGTTGATTCTTTCGCGGATGTGGGGGAAGTAAGCCTGCAACATGCCTAATAGCCTCTTCACGAAATCTTCAGGCCCCTTAATGCCCTTCATGCAATCCAACTCGCTCCCGGGAATGGCCTCCAGCAATAAGGAACCTGAGAGCCCCTGCTTGGTAACGGTTGCTGTCTCGAACAACTCTCCTTGCCCGGGCACGATGTTATAGCTCATGATATTGGACTCTTCCGGCATCAAGCCATGGAACATGCCCGCAGCAATGACTCTTGGAGGGGATTGCGGGGTATTCGCGAGTTCTCTATAGACGGGGAAAGACGCGACCGGTCCCGCCTTGCCCGTGCAATCGATCATGAGATCGAATTGTTCCGCTAATCCGGACAGATCGCTCTCGGACAATCGCTTTTTCCGGATCTCGACTCCTAGGCTGCTAAGACCGTCCATTAAGGCTGACAGATAGACGCGTTGATCTTGGCTTACTGCCCTGCATTTCAAGTTCCCCTTAAACAACTTCTGTCCATTGACGAGCAATTCGATTTTTCTCACTTCATTAACCGCACCGTAATCCGGGATCCCGAACCGGGACTCGGTCTGCAATAACGCTTCAAAGTGGGCTTGCGTGGACAAAATGCGGCCGTTTCGAATATCCTCTGCATCCTTGGACACGATGATTTTCAGGTCGAATCGCCCGTCCTTGTGCAATGCGTAAGCTAACGTCAACCCGGCAATCCCCGCTCCGATAATCGCGATTTTCCTTTTACTCATCCCTACAGCCTCCCAATGACGTATCTTGTTCTTCCCACACATCATATAGGGGGCGTCCGAATTTTCCTCGGAGATGCTGTCAAGATTTTGCGAAGATCTCGCGTGGTTTCCATACGCTGTCCAGGCTATAAGATTTTACCTGTCGAAATGCAGCGATTCTATCTACAATGAAATACGAATGCAAGGCAAGCGCAATCCAACTAGACTGGGAGAGAAGAACATGAATGTAGGAAAGGGGCTATGCCTCGCCGCCTGCGCGGCGACGGCGCTCATGCTTGGAGGCGGCACCGCGCAAGCGAAGTCTTTCACCGATGTGAAGAGCTCGCATTGGGCCAAATCGTCGATCGACTTTTTGACGGACCGCCAGATCATCCTTGGTTACGAGGACGGACGCTACGGCGTCAATGACAACATTACGCGAGCGCAAGCCGCCAGCATGATCATGCGTTATTTTGGCTGGGGAGACTTGTCGGGCCAGAAGGATCCGGGATATCCGGACCTGAAGCCCGGTCACTGGGCATTCAACGAGATCGCTGCGCTGCATGACCTAGGCATATTCAAGCCAGAGGGCAATTACCAGCCCAACCGGGCCGTTACGCGGGCCGAGATGGCGGATATCCTCGTGAAGACTTTCAACCTGGACAGCATCACCGCCGTGAAATTCAAGGACTTGTCGCGCGACCATCGGGCCTACCGATCGATCAATATATTGGCAGGCAGCGGCGTAACGTCCGGTTATCCGGACGGCACCTTCCGTCCGGACGCGAATGTGACGCGCGCAGAATTCGCCGTCCTCATGTCCGCGCTGATGAATGAATCGTATACGAAGGCTCGTCCCGGCTATGAAGGCGCGATCTATGACTTGGAAATCGGCGGTCAAGTCCATCAGCTAGACGATCCGCTGCTGCTGACTGACCGCTGGCTGGCTCCTTCCGAGCTGTTCGAGAAGATGGGCTATTACCTGGAATCGCATGACAAGCACGAATTGACGATTACGACGACGGACGGCAGGGCAATCCATCTGCACGAAGGCCAGCAAGAGGTCTGGGTCGGCGACACATCGGTCGAAGTCGATCGCCCGCTTGAGCGCATCGACGGTTCCTTCTATATCGACGTTCACGGCATACTGAAGGTGTTGGAGAAGCCACTGGTCTTCTATCCCGAGCAGTTCCTGATTCGCTTGGAGGCTCCTAGCGTTACGGCGGCGGACATCAACCGACTGATGCCGGAAGCCGCTCTGGACGTGCTTCATAACAAGCAGCCTTTCTGGCACTGGGCGAAGCGAGACCGCGATTACCTGGAGCTCTTGCGCCGGGATGGCGTTGCAGGGAAGGAAGCCAAGCTGCTCGACGAAATGAAGCAGCTGACCGCGACCTATCTCGCAGTCGAGCGGGAGAAAAGCGTCATCCGCGGCGTGAACTATTACTCCGATAGCGTGACGGGCAAGCTGGATGCCGTAAGCAGAGGCTTAGAGGCCCGGTATCTGCTGCTCCAAGACGCAAAGTCTTATTCGTATCCGGCCGTCGGAACGAGCGGTGCGCTCGGCGTGTTCGGCTCCGGTCGATACGAGTTCGATTATATCGTACAAGATCATCTATTCGACCATTACGCTACGAATAAACGACAGCTCGTGCATGCGCTGACGACGAATGAATTCCAGCTTCCGCTCGAGCACTTCCAAGGCTTGAATATCCATGGCATCCCGTTCTATATCCGCGAGAAGGCAGCCGACGGCAGCGCCAATACTTGGGCAGGACTGGCCTCCGGCTCGTCTGATATGCTCGTTGTCAATTCCGGCATGGGCACCTTCGTCCATGAATTCGGGCATAACTGGGATAGCAAATTCGGCGACCGCGAGGCCTACTTGAACGTGCGCGGGCAAGCGGGATATGCTGCGCCGTCCTCCGAATGGGCCGATCGCGTCGGCGAGAATTTCGCGGAGGATTTCACGGCCGCATTCCTCTCCGACAAGTACGGACCTATGCACAAAGGGGCATTCGGACAGCCGTCGGATGAGCAGCTAGCGCGCCTCAAGCAGTTCATACAAGAGCGTACTCCCGCCGCAGTGAGCGAAGAGCCGGATCAATTGACCGTTAACGGAGCCTCGCTGTTGCCCGAGGTCATGCTCGCCGCCGACGGCAAGCTCCATGTACAGGGACAATCGAGCCGTTCGGTGCCAAGCACCGTCACGAATACGGCGACAGGCGTAACGACAACCGCCGACTTGACCACGAGTGCCCGCACGATCGATCAAGTCATCCAGCTTCCTCAACAAGGAATCTACCAGGTCACGATCGGCAGCAAGCGCCTCATTGCCGTGCGCCCGTAAGTAGATCACTCGGAAGACAGGAATGCCGATTCCATATCGCGTGCCGTCTGCACGCAAATAAGCGACCCGCCCGGGTCGCTTATTTGCGCTCATCCCTTCTTATAATCGTTCGGGCTTAGCCCGACGTCTTGTTTGAACAGCTTGGAAAAGTAGGAGTAATTCGCGTATCCCACTTTCTTGGCAACGGCATAGACGGACATCGTCGTCGTCTCCAGCAAGTGCTTAGCCGCGGCAATACGAGCCTGCGTGATGTAGCTGCCCAACGAGACGCCTGCTTCCCGCTTGAAGACTCTGGCCAAATAATCCGGGTTCAGATAGATGATTTCCGCCAAGCTGTTCCTTGTCAGATCGTCGCCGATGTGCGCATGAATATAGTGCTTGATCTCCTCCACGACGGATTTTGATTGCTTCGTGAACTCCCGATAATCCATGGCCGTGTTGACCAGATAAGCGATATACGCCTCCATGTTCTCGATCGAATGCAAGGAATGCGCCAATAACCGCTCATAGGTCTTGCCGGAGTACAGCTTATGCGTCAGAATTTCTTTCGACTTGAGGAACGCATACACGAGCTGCGTGATGTCTAGCCGGAATAAGCTGAGAATCGACTTGTCGAGTACTTGGTTATCGACATAGCTTCTTAAATAACGGGAGGCTTCCTCAAGAAAGGCAGCCGGCTTGTTCTGGTACAGCAGCTGTTCCATATCGAGCAGGCCCGGAGGTTCGTACGACTTCCTCGATTGATGGCGGTATTGCTCCACGAATAGAGTCCGATTGCGGGATTGGGCGATCTCTTCGTTCATGTTCACCAGTTGCTTAACCGATCGGCTTAATTCGGACAATGCCGCAGTCTGGCCGATGCTGCAGCTGGCATCGGCTTTCAAATAGTGATTCGACTTCCCGATGAACGATGCGCAGAACCCCTCCATGACTTGCGTATCCGGAGAGCCGTTCCACTTGATCATCGCGATCCAGTTGTATTCCTTATATTCCAGAACCGTCTCGACGGAGAAGGACGGGCTCTGGAACGTTTCGCCGAATACGTTGGCCAGCGCATAATCGAATAGTGCTTTATCGGTCAGCCCCATGCTGTTGTCATACGGATAGACCGTAATCACTAGCGGATGGAACGGATCGGCCAGCTTGTAGGGCAGCTGCTGCTCATCGATCGCTACGGCGATGTCCGACGGCTTCATGGAGAACGAGTGGCTGCTGTTGATGAGCTTCCGCCAGAAGTGCTCGAAGATCTTCGCCTGATTCTTCTTCCAGAAGTACCCCTCGCGCTTGGCCTCCTCGTTGCTCTGATGCTCCTTCGCCCTCGCTACCGCCTTCTGAATGATGAGCATCAGCTTATCGAATTCGATCGGCTTGAGAAAATATTCGAAGCTTTGCAATTCAATCGCTTTCTGCGCATAGTTGAAGTCCGCGTAATTGGTCAGGATGATCGTCTGAATATCGTAATTCCGTTCCCGGATCCACGCCAGCAGCTCCAAGCCGCTTCCTTGCGGCATGTCGATATCGGAGATCAGGATGTGGATCGGATGACGGGTTATAATGTCCCTTGCCTGCGCGATATTGTCGGCCGTATACACATGCTCGATCTGCAAGGATACCCAATCCATCCTCGTCTCCAGCGCCTTGACGACAAAATAATCGTCATCCACAATCAATGCGTTCACCGGCTGCTCCCCCTCTCTGTGCGGGTAAGGTCACGACGACGCAAGCGCCGCCGGCACCTCGGTTAGCGAAACTCACCGTCGCCCTCTTGCCATACAGGTACTCCAGCCTCTGAATCGCGTTCGCAATGCCGATATTCCTGCCCTCCGATTGATCCAGCTGCTCCCCGCCTCTCAGCTTCTCCAGCACTGCCGGCGGGAAGCCGGGCCCCGTATCGGCAATCGTGATCGCCGTCTCCTCCTCCTTTTCCTCCGTGAACTGCCGCTTCACTTCGAGATGAATCTCGACCTCTTGATTCAGGGAAACGGCATACTTCAACGCGTTCTCGATGAACGTCTGCAGAATAAGGGGCGGAATATCCACATCTGCGGCCGATTCCGGCGCGTCAATGCGATAATGGAACCCATTCCGGTAGCGCTGCCTCTGAATTTCCATATAGATTCGAATATGCTCCAGCTCATCCGCTAACCGAACGAAATCGTGATCGCTCTGGAAAATATATCGGAAGTAGTTCGAGATGGACATCGTCATCTTCTGGATTTCCTCGTACATGTGCATCTGCGACATGCTATAGATGGTCGTTAGCCCATTCAAGAAAAAGTGGGGCTTAATTTGCAATTTCATGTACTGCAGCTGGATTCGATGCTTCTCCAGTTCGCGCTCGTACATCTCGATCTTGATCGCCCTTAGCTGCGTCACGAGGTCGATGTACTGCTTGCTTGCCCTCTCCAATTCGATGATCCTGCTGCTCCCGAAGTCGACCGGCTCGCCGTCGCTCGTTAAGACGGTGAGGTTCTTCGAGAAGTTCTTGATCGGGATGAGCACCTTCTTCTGAAAGTACAGCATGATAAAGCTCAAGTAGCAAGCGATGACTACCCCTAGGAGCACAACCAACAGTTGGGCGATCATGATTTGCTCGAAGGCTCCGAATTGGATGACCAGCTTGACATAGAAGGTCGCATTGGAGAACTCTCTGTTCACCGTCGTGCCGAATTGGATTACCTTCAGCAGCTTCGAACCGTCCGGGAGCGGTCCGGTGATGCTCTCGCCCTCCCTGTTCATTAAGGTGATATAGCCTTCTCCGCCCAGGTCGATGTCGCGCAGCGGGCGAATGAGCTTGTCGGCGGATATCAGACTGATCATGTAGCTGTCGTAGTACGGCACGATATTAATGATCGAGTAGCTTCCGTTCAGCTCGATGGTCGTCCACTGGGAGTAATATTGCTCATACACCACTTTATCTTCCACCGCTTCGATGACCTGCCGCTTGAGTGTCGTGAATTCGGGATAGGACAGGTTCATCGGCGCCGAGTTGGCGAAATAATCGTTCTTCGGCAGGTAGATAAAGAAATTATATTCCGCTCCCAAGCTCTTCTGCAGCTCGGCATAGCGCTTATACAGATTGCGATGCGATTTAATGAATGCGGCGTCGCGCGCCTCATGCGCGTTCATGAGCTTCAGATCCTCGTCGTTCGCAAGCGTCCATCCCATGAAGTGATTCAAATAAGCGAAATTATTGTTAATGCGGTCGATGTACAGGTCGGCGGTATTGCGTAAATATTGCGCGGATTGCCGTTGGACGAGAGAGACCGATACGCCGCTGATGGCAATGTCCAGCAGTAACGTGGCGAACGATATGAACAGCAGCATTCGCACGTAATGCTTGATCGGATAATTCCGTACTTCCGCCTGTTTCTCCATCGTTCTACTCCCCCCATGCGTTGCCTGAGCCGCCCTCTCCGGTCGTCTTGTGTTCCTATTATAATGCCATTCCCGCAAAAAAGAGATAACGGTTGCATGCCTCCCGGCGAATAGGTCCGGATAGCGGCTGATAAAGTCCGGATACGAGCATGCGGGCGGAGGCCCGCAAGGAACGGACTGCCATAAAGTCCGGATCATGCGCTTAGGAGGTCCAAATCGGTTATCGGAATGACTCTATACTGAAATTGTTCCTAGAAGCCGCGACTATTCATCAAGAAGGGAGGCGACTTGCCTGAGTCTACCTACTGCACGCATCAAGCTTACGGCAACAAAAATCGGTAAAAACTGGGGATTATACGTACTGCTGCTGCCGGCCGTCGTGCTGCTCCTCTGCTTCACCTACAAACCGATGTACGGGGTCATCATCGCATTCAAGGACTACAGCCCGTTCTTGGGCATCACGGATAGCCCATGGGCCGGCTTCAAGTACTTCGAGAAGTTCTTCAACTCTTACCAATTCGAAATCACGCTGAAGAACACGGTGTACATCAGCCTATACAGCTTCGCGACCTTCCCGATTCCGATTCTATTCGCGCTGCTCGTGAATCAGCTGCGCCAGAATCGATACCGGCGGTTCTTCCAGACCGTAACCTACATGCCGCACTTTATATCCACCGTGGTCCTGGTTGGCTTAATGATGATTCTGTTGTCTCCCGGTAACGGGCTGATCGGCAATCTGTACCGCCTGTTCGGCGCCGAGGCGCCCAATCTCATGGGATCCGCAAGCTTGTTCAGCAGCTTGTACGTCTGGTCCGAAGTATGGCAGCAGACCGGCTGGAACAGCATTATCTACCTTGCGGCGCTGTCCGCGATCAATCCGAGCTTGTACGAAGCAGCACGAGTAGACGGCGCAAGCCGATGGCAGACGGTGCGGACGATCGATCTGCCGATGCTCATTCCGACGGCCGTGACGCTGCTCATCCTGCGCATCGGGGGACTGCTCGGCGTCGGCTTCGAGAAGGTGTTCCTCATGCAGAACAATCTCAACATTTCGGGCAGCGAGGTCATCTCGACTTACGTGTACAAGATCGGCCTATTAAGCGCCCAATACAGCTTCTCGTCGGCGATTAACCTGTTCAATACGGTAATCAATCTAGTCCTACTCATTACGTTTAATCAGATCGCAAGAAGATACAACGAGAACAGCATCTGGTGACCGCGGGGAGGTTGAGCATGGAACCAACAGCAAAGCTTATCATTCGCGGCAAGAGACAACGATGGTCCTCCGATTCCGTTAGCGAAATCCTGCTATACGTCTGGACAGCCCTCGTGCTCCTTGTTACGCTATATCCGCTTTATTTTATCGTCATTGCTTCTTTCAGCGATCCTTACGCCGTCGGCAACGGCAAGGTCTGGTTCTTCCCGCAAGGCTTCACCTTGGACGGCTACAAGGAATTGCTCAAGCATTCTCAAATCTGGATCGGCTACCGCAACACGATCGCGTACACCGTCGTCGGCACGTGCATCGGGCTGGCCGTCAATCTATCGGCTGCCTATGCGCTGTCCCGGAAGGATCTGTTCGGCCGCCGAACGCTGACCCTGTTCTTCATCTTCACGATGTTCTTCAACGGCGGGCTTATCCCTACCTTCCTGACCATTCGGGACTTCGGCTTATACGATACGTTCTTGGTCATGGTGCTTCCGTTTGCCGTCGGCGTATTCGACATTATCGTTGCCCGTACCTTCTTTCAGAACAGCATTCCCGCCGATCTATGGGAAGCTGCCCAGATGGATGGCTGTGGCAATCTTCGCTACTACTTCCTAATCGTACTGCCGCTGTCGAAGGCGATCGTATCGGTATTGGCGCTGTGGATTGCGGTCGGCCATTGGAATTCTTATTTCAACGCATTGATCTATATCAAGAACCTGGAGCTCTATCCGCTGCAATTGGTGCTGCGCAACATTTTGATTACGAACCAGATGCAATCGGATATGGGGACCGGCGAAGCGGCGCAGATCGCGCTTCGACTCGCGAATATGCTGCGGTACTCCGTCATCATCGTGGCGACGATCCCGATCATGTGCGTCTATCCCTTCGTGCAAAAGCACTTTAACCAGGGGGTGATGATCGGCGCCGTGAAGCAATAGTCAGCATACCGCAGATCAGCATCGACACTCTATCAAACATGACGAGGGGGAACTTATCCATGAGGAAAACATTGCTGTACCTTACGCTGTTCGCCATGCTGGGCAGTCTTCTGGCAGGCTGCAGCGACAATGACAAGAAAGAGAATACGGCCGGGACGAGCACCGAAGAGAGCTTCAACAAGGAAGGTCTGCCGATCGTCAAGGAACCCATCACGCTGGATGTGCTGACGGTTCGTTGGGGCAACATGGGAGACAGCTTCGCCTCCAACACATGGCTTGAAAATTTAGAGAAGGATTCGAACGTCAAGATCAACTGGCAGGTTATGTCCACCAATGATTGGGGCGAACAGAAGTCCGTCATGCTGGCCAGCGGCAAGCTTCCTGACGTCATTATCGGCAACCTGGCCTTCGAGAACTCCGACATCATCAACAATTCGAGCTTCTTCCTCCCGATGGAGGATTATATCAACGCATACATGCCGAACCTAAAGGCCGCCATGGACGAGACGCCGATGATGCGCAAGATCAGCACCTTCCCTGACGGGAAAATCTATTCCTTGCCCGCGCGCTTGCCGTCGCGTCCTAAGTCCGGTACCCAGCCGGTCATTAATAAGGCTTGGCTGGATAACCTGGGCTTGAAGGCGCCGACTACGATCGACGAGCTCTATACCGTGCTTAAGGCGTTCAAGGAGCAGGATCCGAACGGGAACGGCAAGAAGGATGAAATTCCGGTGAGCAACTCGGGCGACATCGATTTGAATATGCTCAGCATCTTCGGAATTACGGACCTTCGGGGCAACAACATGATCATCCAGGACGGCAAGCCGGTCTACTATCCGATCTCCGAGGAATATAAAGAGGCTCTGAAGTGGATGCATAAGCTGTACAGCGAGGGCATTATCGACCGCGAGTCCTTCACGCAGGACGAGACGATGCTGAGCGCGAAGCGCCAGAACCCGGATGCGGCGCTAATCGGCTTCTCCTATCAATGGACGCCGGATGCGGTGTTCGGGCAGTGGAGCAATCAATACGTGACGATTCCGCCGATCATCGGGCCGGACGGCAAGGGCTATACGACGGGCGAACCGGACGGTCTCAGCTTCAGACGCAACGAGGTGCTCGTCACAACCTTCAATAAGCATCCTGAGATTACGGCCCGTTGGATCGACCAGTTCTACACCGGCGAAGCCAGCATTCAGAACTTCTGGGGCGCGATCGGCACCTCGATCGAGAAGGGTGACGACGGCACCTACTCGCTGATGGCACCGCCGGAAGGCACGAGCGCGGATGCTTGGTATTGGGAGAAATCGCTGCGCGACTTCGGCCCGAAATACGTGAGCCCAAGCTTCGAAGAAAAGATCAAGCTTGATCCCGCTTCCGGAGACGGCTTGAAGCTCGAGCTCGATAAGCTCGGCGCGGATGCGGTAACGGTGCCGTTCCCGGACGTCATGTACACGCCGGAGGAATATCAGGAGCTGCCGACCCTTACCGCGGACATTAACAGCTACATCGCCAGTACACGCGCCCAGTGGGTGCTCAAGGGCGATATCGATAAGAATTGGGATGCCTACGTGAAGCAGCTGAACGATATGGGGCTTCCGAAATTGATCCAAATTTATGAAGACGCTTATACCCGTTACATGAATGTTGAATAAGAAGGAGTGCACCGACGATGTTGAAGGTTACCGTATGGAACGAAAATCGGCATGAGCATCAGAATCCGGCCGTTCGCGCGATCTATCCGGACGGGATTCACGGCGCGATCGCTGCCTTCTTGAACCAAGCGGGCTTCGAGGCCGGTACGGCGACGCTGGACGAACCGGAGCACGGCTTGACCGATGACGTGTTGAGCCATACCGACGTGCTGGTCTGGTGGGGGCATCTCGCCCACGGCGAAGTGAAGGACGAGATCGTGCGCAAGGTCCAGCGGCGCGTGCTCGGCGGCATGGGGCTCGTCGTGCTTCATTCCGGCCACTTCTCCAAAATTTTCAAAGCGCTGATGGGTACGTCCTGCGACTTGAAATGGCGCGAGGCCGACGAACGGGAACGGCTCTGGGTCCTATCGCCGGGCCATCCGATCGCGGAGGGCATCGGAGAATATATCGAGCTGGAGAAGGAAGAGATGTACGGCGAGCATTTCGATATCCCGGCGCCTGACGAGCTGATCTTCGCCAGCTGGTTCGAAGGCGGGGAAGTGTTTCGCAGCGGCTGCGCGTATGCGCGCGGCAACGGGAAAGTGTTTTATTTTCGCCCGGGGCACGAGACGTATCCGACCTACCACAACCCGGACATTCAGCGCGTCATCGCGAATGCCGTGAAGTGGGCTGCCCCTCTAGACCGTATCCGGCCGTTCTACGGCAATGCCGCGCCACTGGAACCAATATCTGCGAAGTAATGGGAGGCTCACGACAACATGAAGATCTATCGAATCGGATTAATCGGCTGCGGCGGCATGGCCCATGCGCACGACCATTGGATGCGAGAGGCCGGACGCTTCGAGATCGCGGCGCTCAGCGACGTGAACGCGGAAGCCATGCATCAGTTCGGCGAACGGCTCGGGATCGAGGAAGGGAAGCGTTATGCCGACTTCGTCCAGCTCATCCATGACCCGGACGTGGATGCGGTCGTCTCCGTCACGCCGAACAGCATCCATGCGGACATTATGCGCGCCTGCCTCGAGGCGGGCAAGCCCTTCCTGGGCGAGAAGCCGTTCACGCGCACCTTCGAGGAAGCGGCGCTGCTCCTGGAGCTATACGAGAAGCAGCCTGTTCCGGCGATGATCGGCTTCAGCTACCGGTATACGCCTGCGTTCCGGTATGCCCGAGAGCTCATTCGAGACGGGAAGATCGGGGCGGTCAGAAGCTTCTCCCTGCAGTATCTGCAGAGCTGGGGAACGGCGAGCCACCCCTATGTATGGCGGTTCGACCGCTCGATAACCGGAACGGGCACGCTGGGCGACCTGGGATCCCACATGATCGATATGGCGCGGTTCCTGTTCGGCGAATTCGAGGAGCTGTCGGCGCAGCTGAAGACGATCGTCCCGGAACGCCTCGATCCCAAGACCGGACGCAAGGTCACTGTGGAAGTCGATGACTACGCCAGCTTCCAAGCCAGAATGTCCGGCGACGTGATGGGCGTCTTTCACACTTCCCGCAATGCGGTCGGCTCGGACAATCAACATGAAGTGTCGATCTACGGGGACACCGGCACCTTGCATGCCTCAACCTTGAATCCGGATCAGATCGTCTGGATTCGCGAGGAAGCACCGGGACAATTGGCCAAGGTGACGCTCCACGTACCGAATGCCTGCAAGGTGAAGCAGTACGACGATTTCCTCGCTCTCTTAGACGGGACAGCGGAAGCGTCGCTGCCGGGCTTCATGGACGGCTACAGAAATCAGCTAGTTCTCGAGGCTGTCGCGAAGTCGAGCGAGAACAAAAGCGTCATTCAATTCTAGCAAGGAGTCCACACGAACAAACCCGACCTCCCTAGGTCGGGTTTGTTCGTGCCTAGAATCACGCCTCGCCTCTCAGATTCGGAGGGACGCGATGCTTCGTCGCCTGTTCATAGCCGTACGCGATCTTTATCAGTACGGGCTCGCTATAGGCCGCACCGGCGAAGGAAATCCCTTGCGGTCCGCGCGTCGTATAGCCCCCTTCCGCAATCACGCCGTTCTCCGCATAACCGCCGGGCACCGTAATGACCGGATATCCTGCTCTTGCGGCCAGATCCCCGACATCTTCATTGCCCAAGAACATCAAGGCGTCCAGGTTGTATTCGCGCAGCGCATAATCGATCCCTTGCTTACGCGCCCATTCGGCGTTCTGGGCGACACTGTCCAGGTACGCCGGCTCCGTCAAGCTTCCGCTCGTCCTCTCAGCCTGGATCAATACCTCTTGGCCATACTTCAGCGCCCTCTCCGCATGCGCCTCGTTATAAGCGATCAGTTCTTGCAGCGAGTGAATCGGCGCGCTCGGCGGCAGCTTGGACAGGTAGCGATTAATCGCAGGTTTGAACTCGTAGTGCAGCACGTCCCATCTCCACGCGATTCCATCGCACGGCAGATGGACCGGATCGATGATCGTCGCCCCATGGTTCCGGAGCACCTCAATCGCGGCTTCGGCAACGGCAAGCCTGTCCGGATCCAGATCCTTGTAGTAATGCCGGGGAATTCCGATCCTTGCATGGCGTAAATAATCGGCATCCAGGAATGGCGTATAGTCTCGATATGCCTCGCGCTTCCCTAATGTCGCTTCATCTTGCTCGTCCATATCGGTAAGCGTCCCTAGCAGGACGGCCGCATCGGCTACGGACCTGGCCATCGGACCCGCCGTATCTTGGCTGAACGTAATCGGAATAATGCCGGATCTGCTGATGAGGCCCACAGTAGGCTTGAGCCCTACGATGCCGTTCTGACTCGCCGGACTAATGATAGAGCCCGTCGTCTCCGTTCCGATCGCTGCCGCACTCAAGCTTGCCGCTGCGGCAACGGCGGAGCCGGAGCTGGAGCCGCCTACGAACAATTCGCCCGGTCCATAGGGATTGCGAACAAGCCCGCCTCTTGAGCTATAGCCCGCCCACATCGTGTAGGACATGAAGTTCGCCCATTCCGTCATATTCGCCTTGCCCAGCAGCACCGCCCCGGCACGGCGCAGCTGCGCGGCGACGAAGGAATCCCGAGGCGCTATCGAATGCTCCAGCGCAATCGATCCCGCGCTGGTATGCATGCGGTCATGGGTATCGATATTGTCCTTCAATAAGATCGGAATGCCGTGCAAGGGTCCTCGGCTGCCCTTCGTCCTTCTCTCCTCGTCCAGGCTTCTCGCGATTGCCAACGCGTCAGGGTTGACTTCCAACACAGCGTTCAGGCTTGCATCATACTTGTTGATCCTGTCCAGATAAGCCTGCACGAGCTGCTCCCCGCTGAACGTTCCTGACTCCATTGCCCGCTGTATGTCAAGGATGCTCGCTTCAACGATCCATTGCTTCCATTCGCTATTCATGCGCCTGCTCCCATCCTTTCTGCTTATTAACCCCTATTCGGGAGCAAGGCCGCAGTTCCTTCACATACTTGCCGTAATGTTTGACTTAAGCCGAACTTTACCGTCCCGCCATCATCGCGTCTTGACTCCGTCCGATTAGCACTATATAGTACTAACATGAGAAAAAATACGCTTAGCAATAAAGACGTTGCGCTGCAATCCGCCTTCAAGCTGTTTCTTACGAAAGGGTTTCTCGCGACAAGCATGGACGACATCGTCGCGCACAGCAAAGTTTCGAAGACCAATATTTATTACCATTACAAGAGCAAGGAGGAATTGCTCCTCACGATCGTTCAACAGTTAATCGCGCATTACGAGCAACGGATCCAACACATCCTCTCGCAGAGCGAGACCACTGTCCTGGACAAATTGGCAAGGATGCTCACCATCCTAACCGACAACGCAGAACAGCATGATTATCTTGGCGGCTGTCCGTTCTTAACGCTGTACACGCAGACGCCTCCCGAAGCGATCGAAGTGAGAGCGCGCATCAAAGGCTTCTTCGACCGGCAGCTGCATGCCGTCGAAGCGGTATTGGCGGACGGAATCGCTCGGCATGAGCTAAGAGCGGATCTCCCCGTGAAGCCGACAGCCGCGCTGATCGTCTCCTCGATCGAGGGTGCCCTCTTTGTCGCGCAAGCCTCTACTAACCCCGACATACTTGCTGCCGTCTATCCCGCTTTAGCTTCCCTGCTAAAGTGATTTTTTTAACCTGAATAGTACCGAATAGTACTACATACGACGAAGGAGCGGATGAATCATGAACATTTTCCTAACAGGCGGTACCGGGTTTATCGGAAGGCATCTGCTTGCCGAACTGGCCTCGCAGCATCGAATCTATGTGCTTGTCCGCCACGCAAGCCGCTTGCAGGCCATCGTAAGCAGTATGCCGTCCGTTCAACGGGGTAACATCCAACCCGTCATCGGCGATCTGACGCAGCCCCGACTCGGTCTGAACGACGCCGGCTATGCGTTGGCTCTCGCCGCCGACCTCATCATTCATGCAGGCGGGCCGATGAATATCGCGTTAAGCCATCGCGAAGCAGAGCAGTCCTTCCTCTATCCCGCGAAGTCCCTTGTTCAGCTGGCACAAGATATTCACGCTACGAAGGGCTTGCGGCAGTTCATCCACGTCGTAGGCTTCATGAGTCCATATCGCGAAGAGAACGCGCTGTCGGACCTGGATCGCCTGCTGGATAAAGTGCCGCCTTACGAGAAGATGAAATTCCTTGCCGACTCCTATGTTCGCAAGGCGCTTCATGCCTCGAATATCACGTTATCGACCGTCAATCCCAGCGTTGTCGTTGGCGATTCCGCCTCAGGGGAGACGGAACAGCTTGGAGGCCTGAGCATCCTAGTCGATGCCGTGAGACGCAACCTCATGCCGCTCGTGCCTGGCGGAGACGACCACTGGCTGCCTATGGTCCATATCGATCATGTCGCCTCGTTCATCGCCGACCTTGCGAACAAGCAAGGCTTAGCAAGCAACACCTACTACCTGCTGGATCCCCAATCAGCCAGTCCATCCGTACGAGGCCTGATTGCGCGCATCGCGAGGGAATTGCGGACCGCCCAGCCCTTGGGCAAGGTGTCCCTTCCGCTCTTGAAAGCCGTCCTTGGCATGGGATTCGGCAAGCTGCTCGGCATTCCGAAGGAATCCATGAACTTTCTCGTCACCTCGGATTTTCCCGTGGACACGAAATTGGAGATGGAACGAATGAGCGAGCGGGACTTCTCCATCGTGCCTGCTACGCTGCCCTTTATCGTCACCGATCTTGATTATCGATTAAGCCACGCCGGCGCGACTCGGCTGGAAGGCTTCTCGCAGCGAAGAAGGTCGAATATCGTAGTATTGGAGAAGAACGCCGGCGGCATGCCCGTTATTTTCCTGCATGGGACGTTCAGCGGTGCGGATGCCTTGCTGCCTATCGCAAGCGAATTGGGCGATGTCCATACATGGTTCGTCGACCTGCCGGGATTCGGACGCACGCCCTATCACCATGCTCCTTCCGTGGTCGAGGGCTATGTCGACTGCATAGCCAACATGATCGCCGAGTTGAACCGCCCCGTCATACTGGCAGGCCATTCTTTCGGGGGATTCCTTGCTGCCCGCGTGATGGAGCGACATCCCGCTCTGGTCCATCGACTCATCCTGCTGCAGCCGGTCTTGCAGCCTGTCGAATCGCGATACAAATTGAGCGGCCTAACGAGCATGATCTTGCGCCATATGTCCCCTTCCCGGCTGCGAAGAGAGCTGCTGAGGAGCAATAGCTTTCTGGCGGCCGGCAGTTCGTTGGAAGACTATGCGCAATACGTGATTCGCGATCTACGCTCGCCGCGCATACGCAAGACGAATGCAGCCGTCATGGCAGCGTTAACGCGACCGGAGACGATTCGACTGCATCCGGAGAAGTGGGATCGGGACCGTGTCAGGCTATTATGGGGAGACAAGGACAAGGCGCATTCGATTCCGCAGCCCTTCGAGAAGTTCGCGATCACGCGAATACCGTATGGCCATCAATTCCCTATCGAGCACCCCGAGCTGACAGGCCAGTGGATGCGACAGGCATTGCGCGGCTAAGGAGACGGCAGCAATCCACATCCTCGTCCGGATGTGGATTGCGAGTCGGGGCCGAGTCGCGCAGCCCCCGATAGCCGCAGGCTTATGCCATATAGGCGCCACCGTTCACGTTCGTGCAAGTACCGGTTATGAAGCCGCTCTCTACGCTGGCCAAGAACGCGATTGCGCCCGACACGTCGTCCGGCACAGCTATGCGCCGCAGCGGCGTCATCCCGGCGAGCTGCTGCTTGACCGCTTCCGGCGTAACGCTCGACGCGTCCGTCTCGACCAATCCAGGCGAGACCACATTGGCCGTTATGCCATAGGCGGCGTTCTCCAAGGCCACGCTTCGGACATAGGCATTCAGCGCCGCCTTGGCCGAGCCATGCGCTCCCATGTAAGGGACCGCCACATCCGCCGCGTTGCTGGACACATAGATCAGTCTCCCGAATCCGCGGGTCGTCATGCCGGGCAGCACGGCTTGCGTCAGCGTAAAGGCCGCCCTCATCTCATCGTTCAGCTTCTGGGCGAATTCCTCCCACCGCATGCTCGCAATCGGCTTCATCTCGAACGGCATATGCGCGTTGCTCACCAGAATGTCGATATCCCCCAGCTTCGATTGAATCAAGGCGGCCGCCGCCTTCACTTGTTCAGGGTCGCGCACGTCCGCTTGGGCGATCTCCGCAATTCCGCCTGCTTGGCGAATCTGATCCGCGACGGCTTGGGCGGCCTCGGCCTGATGAACATAGTTGACGGCCACCTTCGCTCCCTGCCGGGCCAGCATGCGGGCTGCTGCGGCCCCGATTCCGCGGGATCCGCCCGATACGAAGGCAACTTTCCCATGAAGATTCATTCTGTTCTCCTCCTCTTTCGTGCCGCTCTTACATCGGCTTGATGACCATCATAAGCACCAAAGCGATTCCCAGAAGCGAAGCCGTATTGTACAGCTGGCTCGCCTTCGCGAGAAGCGCCGATTCCTTCGCCTGCGCATCCGGCACGTTCGCTTGTTCGTCGCTTGCTTGCAGCGCTTGATTCAACCGGTTCAGGATCGGCGTCAGCATACCCACGACAACGAATTGAATGATGACGTACAGTACCAGCGAAATCAGTATCCATAGGTCGGAGAACGCCCAGCCCGTTAAGGCAACGAGCGCCACGCCTGAAGCAACCGCAATCGAACCGCCGATTTTCGGAAAATAGTTCAGCAGCTGGAATAAGGCCAGCGACTGCTGCAGCTGTGCTCTTTGCTGCTTCTTGCGGAGCAGTACATGACCGAAGAACGTCGGTCCGATGCCAAGAAATGCCGATAACACATGAATCCATACAAGCCACGTCATTTGTTCTGCCACTCCCATCTTTCGACTAATCGTTCAGCCGTTTCAATGTACCATGGCGGATTCGGTTAAGGAATTATACGAACGTATAATTCTGACCCTATACCAATAGAGCAAATAAGCCCGCACCGGGTAAGGTGCGGGCCTGGCATGACATATGCATGAGGTGCGCGCCGCGCATGAAGCGCTAGCGGCGATCAGCTGATTCTCGGCCCGCCTGCAAGCAGCTTGATCAGTTGGCCTCGCCCTTTGACCGAGAGCTTGCTGTAGACGGAGCTGACATGCTTCTTGACCGTAATCTCGCTTACATACAGCTTCCTGGCGATCTCCGAATTGGTATGTCCCTCCAGCACGAGAGCCACGATCTCCCGCTCTCGCTTGGACAGCCGGTTCTCGTAGTCGCCCGATCCTTGCGGCTCATCCGGGAACCCTCCCCGCCTAAGCAGGAAGCGAAGAAAGTGCTCCAGCTTCTCTTCGCGGGTATCCAGCACGAAGGTCGGCGTAGGCGTCTCACCGTCATAACGATCGTGGACGACCCCCGGTACCAGCTGGAAACCGAGGTTCAGATGCGCATCGCGGAAGAAGGCCAAGGGCGGCGGGGAGGCAACGAAAATACCGCCGGTGCACATGTAGGAAAACATCAGATACATCGTCTCGCTGACCACATCGGCGTTCTGCCAATCGCCGTAATCGATCGTGCGAATGAACCATCCCGCCTGATTGGGCGGCTCTGCTTCCAGACGCTTGCGCTCCGACGGCGGGAGTGAATCCAGGTATGGGCTCGAGAAGGGATCCTCGCAGAGCACGGGCAGCGTCGCC
This sequence comes from Bacillota bacterium, assembly GCA_023433615.1. Taxonomy (GTDB): domain Bacteria; phylum Bacillota; class Bacilli; order Paenibacillales; family Paenibacillaceae; genus Paenibacillus_I. Next base: position 45,049 of record JAEZCJ010000046.1, read on the forward strand.
TTGTTGATGGGGACGATGACGGCCAGACCGACGGTACTTCCGTCCGTGGAACGGAGGAGCATTGCGGCTTGCTGATCAAGCTCGACCCATGTACGCAGATTCAAATACTTAACGGTAAGCGTCATGTCATCCCTATCCTCAAATTCGTCATAGGCATGTTCCGTCTCCAAGTCCATCACGGCAAGCTTCAGCGGCGTGGCCTCATGGGTTCTTCTTGCCAGATAGGTTTCGCCCTCGCTCAGGTTCGACATCGTCAACGGCTCCCATACATACCGGCCTCTGGAATAGGATTGAATGAGCGCACGCATCATCGGAATACCTGTATAATAGAACAGCTCGCCCACTTCCCATTCCGTGCTCCGGTAGGGGGCGGAATGGCGAATACGGGCGGCATAATACTGCGCCGCCCTCCCACGCAGCCGTTCGTAGTAGGCCGGCGTACGCTCTTCCAGCTGCTTGCGCATGGCAAGCCGCATCAGATCGTGGAGCATCCAGCCGCGCTCCGTCTTGCGGACAAAGGACAAGGCGATCAATTGACTGAACGCGTCCTCGGAGATCTCCTGATCCAGGATAACCTGAAGCACTTCGCGATTGATTCGCAGCAGGGCCGACGACGCCTCGACGACCTTCCGAAGATAGGCATCCGGCACCTCGCGCAGCCACACTTCAGCCAGTTGATCGAACCAACCGTTCTCGTCTAAGGACGAGCGCATCCAATCGACATTAGGAGATACGTCAGCCGCCAGAGCGAGCGCAAGCGGGTGACCGCCCGTAACCGAGCAGATGCGTTCGACTTGCTGCTCATCCACGATGCCGCATTGCGCTAGATATTGGATGCTATCCGAGTCGGACAAATTGTCGAGCGACATGAACAATAGGCGTTCACGCAAGGCCGGGGAAACGCTCCATGCTCCCTTCAGCCGATATCGGCCGGCAATCAGCAGGAGGCAATCGTCCGGGAGCCACGGGATGAACCGGTCTCGAAGCCATCCATCCAAATCTCCCATTTCTTCATACGTGTCCAATGCCAGCACAACCTTCGTTATCGCCGCTAACTGCCCCAGCCTGGTCAAGCAAGCTTCCAGCGAATTTGGGTGCCGCCCCTTCTCTACCCCCGGTTGCATCGGCATCTGCGCGATCAGCTGACGGCAGAACAGATCGCTCTTATGATTGAAATCGCGACTGTCCAGATACAGCATGACGACGCCGGCCCGCTGCGCCTGCCGGCGAAATGCATCAAGAAGAAAGCTTTTCCCCACGCCTGCCGTGCCGTATAGGTTCCAGACCGTCTTCCCGTCGGGAGATTCGCCCGTCATATGGCGCAGAAAGCGCGCGATCTGCTCGTCTCGCCCAGCTATGAATTGATCCTGCCGCTCATCGATGGCGCTTAACGGCTGCGCCAGCCGCGCTGATTCGGAACGTCCACTATCCTTGTCCTGATCCATGTCCACCATTCCCCTGAACACCTGTTCCATGATTTGGTATATTATAGCACATTACAGATTACTCTCGTTCACCGAGCAAAACAGACAGGGCGCTCTCCTATGAGGAATATTCTAACAAATTCGGCGCAGAATAACGCGTATACCTATCCGAGTCTGTTGATTGACGGCGTAAAGGAACGTGCTTATGCAGCCCAACCACACATCCGAACAACGGAAGACGCCCCAACAAACCGCACATCTGCACTTGGATCTGCAGCATAACGTTCGGCACGTTCAGCAAACGCTCGGCAACAGCGGGGACCTTGTCGTCCGGGACTTGCCGATCGGCGCGAACGAGCAGTTGCATGCCGCAATCCTATATACGGACGGGCTAGTCGATACGACATCGCTCCAGAATGCCATTCTCGAATCGTTGATGTCCGATCTTGACCAAGACGCATTGGAAGAAGCGATACGCTCGGACGCCAATATATTGAATTACTTAAGAAATCACGTGCTCGCAGCCGATCGCATCAACGAGACGGACACCTTCGACACCTTGATTCATTCGCTGTTGTCCGGATACGTTATTTTTTTGCTCGACGGGCACAACCGATGCTTGTGCATCAACGTGAGCAAGTACGAGCACCGCACCATATTGGAGCCGGCCGTCGAAACCGTCGTCCGGGGTCCGCGAGAAAGCTTTACCGAAAGTTTGCGAACGAACACGACGTTAGTCCGTCGAAAAATCAAAGATCAAAACCTGTGGCTGGATAATCGCACGGTCGGTCGCATAACGAAAACCGAAGTAGGCGTCATGTACTTGAAAGGCATTGCCGACGACCAAGTCGTGAAGCAAGTTCACGATCGGCTCGCTAAGATCGACATCGACGGCATATTGGAAAGCGGGTATATCGAGGCGTTCATCCAAGACGCGGACTTCACTCCTTTTCCCACCATATACAACTCGGAACGGCCGGACGTCATCGCCGCCGAGCTGCTGGAGGGCAAGGTAGCCATATTCGTCGACGGAACGCCGTTCGTGCTCGTCGTACCCGCGTTATTCATTGCGTTCCTTCACTCGGCCGAGGACTACTACCAGCGAGCGGATATAAGCAGCTTGATTCGCATCCTGCGCTTTATCGGCTTATTCATCTCGTTGTTGGCCCCGTCCCTCTATATCGCCATTACGACGTTTCATCAAGAGATGCTGCCGACTCAGCTGCTCATCGGCCTGGCCTCTCAACGCGAAGGCATTCCGTTCCCGGCATTTATCGAAGCGCTGGTGATGGAAATCGTATTCGAGGTATTGCGGGAAGCCGGATTGCGCATGCCGAGAGCGGTCGGACAGGCCGTCTCGATCGTCGGCACGCTCGTCATCGGCCAGGCGGCCGTCGAAGCAGGCATCGTGTCGGCGGCGATGGTTATCGTCGTGTCGATCACGGCAATCGCCAGCTTTATCTATCCGGCCATCAACATGTCCATAGCGATGCGCATGCTGCGCTTTCCGCTAATGGGGCTTGCCGCTTCGTTCGGCATGTTCGGCATCTTCCTCGGGCTCATGACGCTTCTCCTTCACATAAGCAGCCTGAAGTCGTTCGGGGTGCCTTATACGGCTCCGTTCTCCCCGTACATCGCGGACGATATGAAGGACGCGCTGATTCGGAAGCCGCAATGGCTAATGAACACCCGTCCTAGGCTGCTGAATCGGAACAACGTAATCAGGCAGAGCAAGAAGCCGCCTCCTCCGGCAGAACCGTGATGGACAGCTTCCAGGCAAGGAGATGAACCGATTGAAGTTCAAAGTCGTCGCGACGATATTGACCGTCTTGTTGTTGTCGCTCGCTACAGGCTGCTGGAACCGGCGCGAATTGAACGACCTGGCCGTTGCCGTCGGACTCGGCATCGATAAAGTCGGCGATGACCGATACTTGGTGTCCGCCCAAGTCGTAGAGCCGGGAGAAGTTGCCGAGAAGGGAGGAGGCGGTCGAGCGCCTGTTGTCTTGTATAGCGAAACCGGCTACACCGTAATGGAAGCGATTCGGAAAATGACGACCAAGAGCCCGAGGAAAATATACGCGGCTCATCTGCGGGTGCTCGTCATCGGCGAAGATCTAGCGCGGGAGGGAATCGGCGAAGCATTGGATTTCATGATCCGAGAGCATGAGCTAAGGACCGATTTTTTCGTCGCGATCGCCAAAGGCCGGCAAGCGAAAGAGATATTAGCGGTCATGACCCCGCTGGAAAAACTGCCTGCCGCCATGATCTACCGATCCATGCAAACCTCGGAGAAAAATTGGGCCCCTTCGCTCAGCGTCACGCTGGACAAGCTGATTGCCGATCTCACCAGCGACGGCAAGCATCCGGTGCTCGCCTCCATCGAATTGACAGGCGATGCCAGAGAGGGCAACAACAAGTCCAATCTGACGCACATCGAGTTGCCTGCCAGAGTTACCTCAAGAGGTCTTGCCGCTTTTAAAAAAGATAAGCTTGTCGGTTGGTTGAACGAAAAAGAGAGCAAAGGCTACAACTACATGATCAATAAAATTTCGAGCACCGTCGGATTCATGCCCTGTCCGAACGGCGGGAGATTAGCGGTGGAAGTCATTCGCTCCAACGCGGACATCAAGGCCCGCACCTCGGATGGGGAGCCCGTGATCGATGTGAAGCTGCGGGTCAAACAGAACGTCAGCGAAGTATTGTGCAAGATCGACTTGGCCAGCGACGGAATGTTCGCCGAGATCGACAGACGTTCGGCTCAAAAGCTGGAAAGCATATTGGAATCCGCTATCGACAAGGCGCAACAACAGTTCAAATCGGACATTTTCGGATTCGGCGATGCCGTTCATCGCGCCGATCCGAAGTTGTGGAAGAGGCTTCAAGGCGATTGGGATCGGCACTTCGCGAACATGCCGATCCACGTCACCGTGGATGTTGAGACAACGTTGGCCGGCACCATAAACAATTCTCTCCTGATGAAAATAAAGGAGTGATTCGAATGTTGATCGCGGCGGCTGTCGCAGCCCTATCTGTAGGCATCGCTTTGTTCGAGGCCCCTTCTCTGTGGCGACAAGGGCAGCGGAAAGAGTTTTGGACGTTTTCCGCGCTGCTGATAATCGGGACGATACTGGCCATAGCCAGGGCGCTCCGCATCCCGATCTGGAATCCGACCGACTGGATAATGTTCGCTTTCAGACCGGTGAGCGAATTTGTGCTCGGCTTGTTCAAGTAATCAACCGAACGGACGGTGTTGGGGATGGATAACGACAAAATAAGCGCAAGACAGCTATCGATCCTAATCATGCTCTATTGCGTCGGCAGCGCGATCATTGTCATCCCGTCCACCCTTGCTTCCCAAGCGAAGCAGGACGCCTGGATCTCGGCCTTGCTCTCGCCTGCCATCGGGCTGCTGCTGCTGCCGATCGTCATTCGGCTCTCCAACCGCTTCCCAGGCATCCCGCTGACCGATTACATCGAGATTATTCTTGGCAGATGGGTTGGGAAGATCGTATCTTTTTGGTTTTTGGTCACCTTTCCTTTTTTAATCGGCTTCTATTCCCTGCGTGACATCGGCGATTTCTTAACGATGCAGATCATGCCGGAAACGCCGATCGAGGCAATCCATATCTGCTTGTTCGTCGTCATCGTTTTCGGTGTGCGGCTCGGCCTGGAGCCCATGGCGCGCGCGGCGGAAATCCTGTTTCCGTGGGTCATCGCGCTATTTGCCGTCCTATTCCTATTCCTCGTCCCGCAGATTATGAAGACGAATATTATGCCTGTGCTTGAGAACGGGTGGAACCCCGTCATCCGGGCTAGCTTCCCGTACATCAGCTTTCCGTTTCTCGAGCCCGTTATTTTCCTGATGATCGTTAACCATGTCCGACGGCCGGATAAGGTCGGTCGCGCCATGGTTACCGGGTTGGCGCTGGCCGGTTTGCTTATGTTTATCGCAACGCTGTTAACGATTCTCGTCTTCGGAGGACAACTCACATCATTCCTGATGTATCCGACCTACGAATTGGCGAAAAAAATTGACGTCGGAAGATTCCTGCAGCGGATTGAAATCATTATGGCGACGATCTGGTTCATTACGATTTATTTCCGGCTGGCGATATTGTTTTACATAGCCGTTACCGGCTTTACCCGCTTGATGAAGGCCGCCGATTACCGATTCTTGACGCTGCCGCTCGGCATCATTACGGTTGTGATGTCGCTCGTCGTGTACCGGAACGTCGGAAATCTGATGGAGTTTGTTCCGGTATGGGCCTCTTTCGCCTACATAAACGGCTTGCTGCTGCCGGCTATGCTCCTCATCGTCGCCATGATCCGGAGAAAGGGAATCCCCAAGTGACGCCGCAAACCGCATCCTCACTCGGATGCGGCTTGCAATGCAGCGAAGGTCTCCTTCAACTTGTAATACGATTTCTTAAGCCGCTCGTGCGTCTCCGGGTATTCCCATCCCTCCCACAGATACAACGGCATGTCGGCTGCGTGAAGCCCATCTCCGCTTGCGGCCGGGAACGTGCCGGCAATCGCGGAACCGCCCGGCTGGTGTGCGATGCCCGCGTTCGGCTCGGGCATGGAAGTGACGACAGCCACGCGGAAGCCCGGCGATCGCACGCTCGTCTCGAGCCCGTTCAGCCTGATGTCTCCCACCGCTTCATAGGTGCTAGGGTCCTTGATGTGGAGCAGCTGCCAGGGAATGCGCAGCTCGACGACCGCATCCTCGGCATTGACCGCCGCATCCGCAAGCGAATCGTAATGCGGGCTGTCCGGATTGCCGTCGCCGAAGCGAAGCGCGCCTGTCTCGTAGGATTCGAACGGAATCACCCGATCGTCGCCCTCCCGATTCGGGATGGTGAGCTCCTTGTTCAAGGTCAGCATCTGGCGATGAAATACGCCGTTGTCGTTCTGATCCGCGTAAGGCGCTTGCGGAATCATCTTCAGGATGCGGCCGTATTGCAGCTCATGCAGGTCATAATAGCTATCGACCCAGATTCGGGAGGCGTCCGGCCCTTTCAAGTCGATCGCGAACTCGAACCCCGCCTCGTTTGCCGGACCGCCTGGCACCGTCGTCTGCCCTTGGCCGGGCACCGTATCGAGCAGAATCGTCGCGTTCGTCCGCGTCCAGTCCAGCGGCTTGCCGCTCTTGCCGAAGTCGAGGCGGAAGTACACGTACCGCTCGTCGCTTGCCATGTATAGACGTTCGATTCGGCGCTGCCCGTCATAGCCGTCATGATATTGCCGAAAGGCGCCCGCCTCGTTAGCCTCAGGGACAGTCAGCGGGCGAATGCCGGCCTTCTCCCAGTCCTTCGTCTTCCCGTCCACTTGCACGATCATCTCCGCAGCGCCGGGATCGAAGCTCATCAGCCCGAACATTTGCTCGCTGGTCTGAACGTTCGACCAGAACGGACGACGGTCCGGGTTATCGTAGTCCATATTGTTCCATGTACGCTTGAACCACTCGTCCTGCCAGGCGAATACGAGCCCGCCGGCCATTCCTTCCCGATAGATGTCCTCGAACATCCGGCCGACGATTGCCCCTTGCTCTTCCTCGGACAAGAAGCCCTGATTCCAGCCGCTGACATTGCGGTGCGTCATCCCGCGCGAGGCGGGGACGCCGAACTCCGCCACGACGACCGGCATGCGGTGCGCCAGCTTCAACTCCCGCAGGTAGCCGGCGTAATTGTTGTTCTCCCCCCGGTGATCGACGTATTCGGTGTACTTCGTCTCGTAGTTCATGAAGTCCGGATAGTACGGATAGACGTGATAGGATGCGAAATAGCCGGCCTGGAGCGCCGACGTCGGCCAGATGACGTTCGGGTCGACGGTCGCCGCGTCCTCTTGGGCATCCGGTTCTGCCGGATGCTGCAGCAGATCGGTCGTGACCCAGTTCGTGAAGCTGATCGGCCGCTGCCACTTATAGGTGTCTGCCTCGTACTTGACCGTATCGTCCATCGCTTGCGCAAGCCATGTCTCGAACGGAGGAGCAGCCTGCGTTCGGAAGTATGTGCCTTCATAATCCGGCTGCCCCGCGTGCTTGGCATTCGTGGAGGCGACGACGGCAGGGCTCCATTCGACGCCGACGATCCATCCGAGCACATAAGGCGCAACGTTCGCCGTGTATGAGCCGGCAGCATGGCCAGGACTTGCGGGAATATCGGCGTTGCCATGAATCGCGTCAATGATGCGCCGCGTTTCCTCGGCGAATTCTTGCGAATTCTCCAAGGCATATACGTCTCCCGACTCGAGCAGCTTGTCCTCGTTCATCCATACGCCATGCAGCACATAGAGCGGATGCGATGCGTCCGCGTTGTATTCTTCAAGCGCCTCGTAGAAGGCAGGAGGATGCAGCGTATAGATCCGCACCACGTTCGCATGCATCTCGCCGATCTGTCGGAACCAGCGCGCATACTCGGCTTTCGTGATCGCCGCTTCTCCCGGAAAATGCCCCGGCTTCGCGATCCCCATATTAACGCCCTTCAGCAGCAAGTCGCGCGGCTCGCCATTCTGATACACCTGCAAATATTGATTCCCGACGTTTGCAGGAATCGTCAATCCGTCCACCTTCACCGTCTCCTCATGGCGCTGCGGAGCGAATCCGCCGGATATCGTAACCGTCGCGGCAGCCCCAATTAACAGCGCAATGGCAGCAGCAAGGACAATATTTCGTCTCAAGCGCGCGCTGTAACTCGATTTGCGTCCATTTCTCATCTGTCGTCTTCCCCCGCTCCCGTGAACGCTCTTACGTATTTTCATTTCAACTATACGTATCGCTGCAATAGATATCAAGAATGTGGATATCCGATAAGAAGGACGATAATCATTTACATACATACTGTATGTATGTTAGAGTATTGCCATCAAATGATAAAGGAGATTTTTGAGAATGAAAACAAACAGTTTCTACCCCGTTATTATGACGGAGAATGTTGCCTCGAGTTCAACATTTTACACGACGCACTTTGGATTCGAGACGGTATATGAAGCCGATTGGTACGTGAGCCTAAGACAGACTGCGGGTAATATCCCTTATGAATTAGCTCTCTTGGACGCCTCGCACCTTACCATACCTCCTCATTATCAGGCAAGCGTTCAGGGATTGATTCTAAATTTTGAAGTCGATGATGTCGATTCAGTGTATGAGCGTCTGATTCAGAACGAGAAGCTGCCCTTGCAGCTCGATATCCGCGATGAGGAATTCGGACAGCGACATTTCATCACCAGCGACCCCAATGGCGTATTGCTTGATATCATACAGATCATCCCCCCATCAGATACAGAGCGCGCGAAATACGTCGATCAGGTATGGTTGAATGCGAACGACGGTGCTCCAGATTGAGCGATTGCGTACAGCGGTACACTTACAATAACAGGAGATTAGGCTATGAGAAGGAACAAAGAAGAAACGAACGAAACGATCGACAGGCTGATCGAAGGTGCACGAGGTTGTTTCACCGAGCATGGGTATGCAGACGCCGCTTTGGAGGACATCGCTGCAGCGGCTGAACTAACGCGCGGGGCTCTTTATCACCATTTCAAGAATAAGAAGGGCCTCTTCCACGTTGTGCTGGAGAGGGTACAGAAAGACATTGCTGAACGCGTGGAGACCGAAGCATCGAAGAGCGAGGATGTATGGGAACAGCTGCATCTCGGCTGCCTCGCATTCGTAGCTGCAGCGGTCGAACCTCAGAACAGGCGCATCATGCTCGTCGACGGACCCGCCGTGCTGGGATGGGAGACTTGGCGAATGATGGACGCGCAGCATTCCATGCGCTTACTGCGCGGTCAACTGCAGATCATGGAGGCACAAGGACGCCTCCAACAAGTGTCGATTGAGGCCATGACGCATTGTCTTTCCGGCGCCTTGAATGAATCCGCGCTCTGGATTGCGCAAAAGCCGGACTTTGAGCAAGCATTGGCAGAAACCGCAATCATCATTGCCAATATGCTGAATGGGTTTCGGTCATCTCCAGCCTAGCTGCGCCTCATGCAAAAACCCGACCGAGAGGTCGGGTCTGCATGTATGATTGAGGGGAGCTTACTCGACCTTATTACACGCATCAGCGCAGCTTAATCTCGAATGCAATGGCTGCCTGCTCCGAGTCAAGCTCCACATGGAATCCGTCTTCTCCCTTGCTGACATCGAGCTCTCGGATACGCTGGCCGGCTGCGTCCAGCGCGTATGCGCGGCATGCCGACTGCCGGGACGGAATGAACACGCGGCCTGTTACTTGCTCGATCATGACAGGACCTTCGCCTTCATCGATCAGCGTCTGCCCTTCCCATACCATCCCTTCATTCCAGCATTCGGATACGGCCGTTAGCAGCATATGCTCCGATTCGGCTAAAGGCCGGTTGTCACGGGACAAGAGCGAGATCGATGCTCTACGGTTATTTAAGTCGAATCGCACGCCCGCTATGCCGATCGAGCCGTTCACTTCTCCGGCGAATGCGACCAATCGTTCCGTCTCCACTCGGAACCCGCTGCCGCCGTAACCGAACGTCAGCTCTCCCGTATCGGACACGAAGGTGCCGCGCGACTCGACATACCCGCGGTCCGAGGCGAGCAAGCCCCAATGCTTCATGCTCTGGTCCAGCACGAGGCCGAACGCGCCGATCCGGCTGTCCAGCGTCTCCTCCTGCGTAATAACCGCTCTGCGGCTCCCGAGCTTGCCGATCTCTTGACCCTCAGGCAGGGCAATCGGCTTCGTCGAGCCCTCTTGTTCCTCATGCAGCCGCAAGAAATCTTCTTTGCCTCTCTGTTTCTGATACCGATCTTTGTAGGGACTTCTCGCATACACCAGCGCATGCTTGGCTGCCGTATAATCGCCCGTCGAGGTGAATCCGGAGCTGATGACGACATCCGCTGCTCCGGAGTACGGCTCATCCTCCACGAAAGTCGCGGCTATCCGGCTGATGAACGGCACGTAGCCGAGCGGCAGATTGACTTGCGGCGGCGTGTTCAGCGCATCCAACGCGGTGTACGCGAGCTCCACCTCATTCGCGGCCTCCTTCACCAACCTACCTTGGAACAGCGCCGAGGCGACACCTGCCAGCCCCCACACTGCGGGGTCGTTGTAGGAGTTGAAGAACCCCGAGAAGCTCTCCGATTCGTTCAATTCCTTGCCGCCGAAATGCGCATACGAGAACAGCAGCAGACCATCCCAATCCTGCAGCGCCGCGTACGAGGCGAGCATCAGCATCACGTCCGCACGGAAGCGGGCCGGATAGGAGACATTCCATTCCGTCACGACAAAAGGCTTCCCCGTCACACGGCCGATCGACAGCTTGGTCACAAGGTTCTGGGCGAACGCTTCCGCATGCCTCTGCCTCGGATCGGTACGATGCATCTCCTTGTCATGGAACGTCACCGGTACGCGGAAGCCGCCCATCGGATGGTTCCAGTAGCCGTTATTCTCCGCGACCTCGCCGAGCGACAGACAACGAAGCTCCGCCGCGCCGAACGGCAGATTGCTCGCGTTGATGGGGCACTTCACGCCGAGCTCCTTCAGGTACTCCGTCATCTCCCGGATATACGCCATCTCGATCTGCGAGAGAAAATCGATATGTTCCGCGAAGCGAGCAGGACCTTCCACATCTGCATAATCGTTGTTCGCGGATACTTTGCGTTCTCCCCAGACACCGATCGGCGGCCTGGCAACATTGCAGAGCGCGGGATCTTCCTGCTCGCCCAGCCCCTTGCTGCCGTCACTGCGCGTCCACGCTTCGTCCAGCGCCTCTCTTGTCTGATATTTGGCCTTGAGCCACTCGTTCCACCGCGTATCCAGTTCCTTGCGGTAGGAAGGCATCGGGGCTTCCGCATTGTCCCAGAAGATGCCGTTCTCGTTCAAGAGCTGCACGACGGCAACCGCCGGTTCGTCCATGTAGCGAAGACCCGTATAGGGATTGCGATGCGTAAGATAGAGCGCGGCAAATTCCTTATGCAAATCGATCAGACGGCGATTATAGTAATTGGCGCTCTTCAGCGCGCCTGCGAGTTCATCCTCATAGTCCAAACCGTCGCCGGGGAGGTATCTGCGCAGCGTGAACAAGTCGATATGGAGATAGATGCCTCTCTGCTTCAATTCGTTCACGAGATAGTCGAAGCGATCGAAGTTCTCGGCATGCAGCTTCCGCGAGTGCCCTTCGCTGTAATCGATGAGCGTATTGGACTTTTCTCCGGTCTGGTATCCATCCACATGATGCATGCGAACCATGTTGATTCCGGATGCCGCCAAGCGGTCGGCGATCTGGACGGCAATCTCCCGCTCCGGCATCGCGCCGCCGAACACGAGATTCACGCCGAAGAAGCGAATGGTCGTGCCGTTCTTGAACGTGAATTTGCCGTCTTGGGCGGTTACGAACCCGTGTTTACCAGCGGGCGCATCTAACAAGTAGCTGAAGTCCAGGGCGCCGGTGCCCACATCCGTGTTCCTCATGCGGTAAGGCTTCCCTATGCTGTTGTGCTCTGCCATATGTGCGATACCTCCAATTGTGTTCTGTCATTCGGCTTGCCTGTTAAGCGGTTTCACAATCATACCCATTCTCTCACACTCCGTCACATATTAGTAGCCATATCCGGGCAATCCGAATCATCCATTGGAATATGTGTGCGGAGCAAGGTCATCTACGCCGAGAAGAGGCTGTCCCAAAAGGTTGAAAAAGTCTTTGTGAGATAGTTAAACTCTACAACGAAACATGAAAACGGTCGGGTCAGGATGCCTTATCCCTGACCGACCGTTTTCAGCTTTTGGCTTAATGTCG
>JAEZCJ010000096.1 GCA_023433615.1 Bacillota bacterium
GTACTTCGGCGAGCCGGGCTGGAGGCTGGATGCGGCCGGACGCAAGGCGGCAGCTCGAATCACGGTCGTGTGAAACGGCAACGAATAGATTAGCTTGCGATAGAGGAGGAAGGCACTTGACCGCGAAGCAAGGCGAATGCTCAGGATACCTATTGGCGCACTTCATCGGGGAACAGCCGGATGGGGAGCAGATCTATTTCGCTTACAGCGAGGACGGCTTGCATTGGAAGGATCTGCACGCGGGCTTGCCGGTGCTGCGGTCCGAGCAGGGGGAGATGGGGGTTCGCGATCCCTTCCTCGTACGTTCCCCTTTAGACAATACGTTCTATTTCATGGCAACGGATCTTCGCATCGCGAACGGCAAAGGGTGGGAAGCCGCCGTAAATGCCGGCAGCCGCGATATGATTGTCTGGGAATCGACCGATCTCGGCCAGTGGTCGTCGCCGTGGGCGGTTACCGGCGGCGTTCCGGAAGCAGGCTGCGTCTGGGCACCGGAGGCCATCTACGATGAGGCTTCGGAGGAGTTCTTGGTGTTCTGGGCGTCCGCGAAGCAAGAACCGCACGAACAGACACGGAAGCAGAAAATATACAGTGCCCGTACCCGGGATTTTCGTACCTTCACGACGCCTGACAAGTACATCGAGAGGGATAATCATATAATCGACACGACGATTATCGCCCATAACGGGCATTATTACCGTTATTCCAAGGACGAGACGACGAAGAACATCCGGGTCGAGAAGGGTACATCGCTTGCGCATGATGCATTCACGGATCTCCATGCCCCTGTGCTAGAGTCGCTGTTCGGCGTCGAAGGACCGCAAATATTCAAGTTGAACGACCGTGAAGAATGGTGCTTGATCGCGGATCGTTTTGCGGAAGGCAAGGGTCACCTCCCGCTGCTGACTTCCGATCTGGATGCCGGCGAGTTCCGGATCGTGCCGGAGGGCTCGTTCGATCTGGGGAAGACGAAGAAGCGCCACGGCGGTGTCCTGCCGATCACCGCGGGCGAAAGCGCGCGTCTCTTGGCGGCCTACGGCGACGGCCATCAGGCGTTGCCTGGTCAGTACGCGGATCCGGATCTCGCCAAGTTCGGGGACCGATATTACCTCTATCCGACGACGGACGGCTTCACAGGCTGGTCGGGTACGCAATTCCGCGTATTCTCCTCGCCGGACCTGCGCTGCTGGGAGGATGAAGGCGTTATCCTGGATCTTGCGACGGACGAGGTGCCCTGGGCAGTCGGCAGCGCGTGGGCACCGGCCATTGCCGCGAAAGACGGGCGTTACTATTATTACTTCTGCGGAAAAATGGAGAATGGCGAAAGCGCGATCGGCGTCGCCGCTTCGGAGACGCCTGTCGGCCCGTTCCGCGCGGAACCGCAGCCGCTCATTACGATGGACCTGACGAAGCGCCTCGGCATCGCAATGGGTCAGGCAATCGATCCGTCGGTGTACTTCGAGGATGACGGTTCGGCGTACCTGCTGTTCGGCAACGGGCATCCCGCGATCGTGCGGATCGGCGACGATATGGTCAGCATCGACGCGCATACGATGAGGAACATCGAAGGCCTGCATGACTTTCGTGAGGCGGTCACCGCGCTGAAACGCGGCAGGCGATATCACTTCACATGGTCCGTCGACGATACGGGCAGCGAAGACTATCGCGTGCATTACGGCACGGCGGAGCACCTCTTCGGGCCTGTCGAGTACCGGTATCCCGTACTGGTCAAGAACGAGGACAAGGAAATGCTCGGCACCGGTCACCATTCGATCCTTCAGGAACCCGGTACAGATCGGTATTGGATCGCTTATCATCGGTTCGTCACGCCGCTTACCCGCTATGCGGAAGGCAAGGGTTATCACCGCGAGGTCTGCATCGACCCGTTGAGCTTCGACGAGGACGGATTGATGTCGCGGGTGGTACTATGACGATATAAAGGAACAACCTCATCCGGTGTGCCGGACGAGGTTGTTTTTTCATTCGTATCGAATTAGTGCCATCTATCTTGATTCCGCAGCTACTTCGTGATGGAGACAAGAAGCTCATTGTCGGCGGAGTCCAATTCAACGCCTGCGGGAAGCTTAAGGTCGCCGGCAAGCAGCGTGTCGCCGAGATCGAGATGGCTGATATCGACGGTGAGGGATGGCGGAACCCGGCCCGGGAGCGATCTGACCTCGATCGACGCGCTCTGGATCTGGACGACGCCTCCGATTCGGGTGCCGCGTGCTGTCCCGACGTACTCGATAAACACGCCGGTGCGGACAATCTTGTTCTCGCTGACCTGCAGGAAATCGACATGGATGGGTTCCTTCGTGATCGGGTCCCGCTGCAGTCCCTCCAGCAGGACAGGAACGCTTCCCTTGCCTTCCAATTGAAGCTCGATCATGGCCGAACCGCCAGTTCGAAGGAATTGCCTGAATGCCTTCGCTGACAGATGGATCATGGCATTGTCTTGCTCGCTTCCGAATATTACGCCCGGCAGACGGCCTTCCCGGCGAAGGCGTTTCAGTCCCGTTCGGTTCGTATGCGGACGTTGGTGTGCTTGCAGAATCGTTCTCATGTATAACAACTCTCCCTTATATAGATGTGCTCTCTTCATCGATCGCCAGTATACTGACCATGGATTGCACCCCCTCGCGGGGGATAGAGGAGCACCATGACATCACCGCCTTTGCAGTAATTAATGGAAATTGCCCGGATAATTGTACAGGCATCTCGCTCGAGGAGCGAAATGCCTGTGTAGGGTTACCATATCATAGAGGAGCAGGTTTGTCGACCGCTCCGCCTGTTGTCATCCTTGCTGCGCTTGGCTGTCATAGCCGTTGACGACGACCTCCAATGCGCCTGTCGCGGGATCGATTACGAGCCCGTGAACGGGAACGCTGCTCGGAATCAGCGGGTTCTTGCGGATGACCTCGACGCTCTGACGCACGTTCTCCGTAACGGAGTCGAAGCCGCGCAGCCAATTGCTGAGCTTCATTCCGGCGTAATCCAGCGTCTCCAGCGTCTGTTCGGGAATTCCCCGCTCGATCATCTTCTTCGTTGTCGCTTCGGCATTCAGGCTGGACATGCCGCAGTCATGATGGCCGACTACGCACACTTCATGCGCATTCAATTCATAGATCGCCACGACGATGCTTCGCATAATGCTTCCGAACGGATGGGACACGACCGCGCCGGCGGTTTTCAGGATTTTGGCATCGCCGTTCTTCAGGTTCATCGCCTTCGGGAGCAGCTCCGTGAGTCTCGTATCCATGCAAGAGACGACCACGAGCTTCTTGTCGGGAAGCTTGGAGGTTTGATACTTCTCGTATTCCTTCTGTTCAACGAATGCTTTGTTGTGCTTCATGATTTCTTGGATAAGCATGCATCATCTCTCTCCTTCTCTAATCGCATTATCCTTTAATTTACACCTATGAATCCTGGATGTCCAACGGTCCTTACCCGATGGGCGGAAGGCTGAAACACGATTGATGTCGAATTATCGAATCCAAGCCATTACTGTTTCTTTAGCCGGATTGAGGCCTGTTTATATTATCGCGTAGACGAGTTCGAATCGGTTCCGCCATCCATCGTCTGGCGCACATGCCTCATGAATGCGCTGGGGCTCGTGCCGGCCCACTTGCGGAATTGATTGATAAAGTGGTTGTAGTTATGGAAGCCGACGTCATAGGCGACCTCGGAGGCGCTGCGATGCGTATGTTCCAGCAGCAGAGCGGCCTGGCGGATTCGCATCCGATTCAACGTATCGATGACGGAGAAACCCGTCTGCTCCTTGAACAGATGGGACAGGCGGGAAGGGGACAGCCCGATCGACTTGGCCAGCGCCTCGATGTGCACCGGACTCCGCATATTCACTGATAGCAGATGCAAGGCCTCCGTGACCCTCGGATCGAGCTTCCGGTGCCGCCTGGCTGCCAGCAGCATGAATATTTCGCGAAGCGCGTTCAGGCAGAGGTCATGCCAGAACTCGCTGCGCTCTCTTGAATCGGAGAGGATCCTTCGGAACGCCTCGTACACTCTCGTCTGCATGGAACCGGGTTCTAACGGTTGGATCGATAACGGTTCGGTCGGCAGAAGCATGTCGCCGATCGAGCCGGGGGCGAAATGCGCCCATACGAAATTCCAAGTCTCTCCATGGGTCGTACCATACGTATGAGACGTACCGGGACTTAGCAAGGCAACGTCGCCGCTCGAACACACCTTTTTCCCGTCAGGGGTAATGAAATAGCCGCTTCCGCTGACTGTATAGGTAATCAGCCAATCCTCCATTCCGTTGGGCCGGGTGGTGATATACGTGTCGTCGACTTGAAAATGCCCCGAGATGATGATACCGACCGATCTGCCGTCATAGTGGGAAGGCTCGTCGTATTGTGGCATGGATTAGACTCCTTATGACATTTATTCGCCTAAGCATAGCACCAGGTCAGGCAGAATATCCAGCAGTTAGCAGGATCGTGTGAATATTAAGCAGGATTGCTACTCCCTCGCCGCGCGGGAAGAACCTATACTTGATTCAAGAACGGCAATCCATTCTGCCGCATTCGGAAGGGGAGAATCGCATGTCCGATTCAGTTCAATATTTGACCGAGGAGCAGAAGAAGCATTTTGAGAGGGAAGGATACCTCATCGTACAAGGGTTATTCGATGCGCACCAGCTTCAGGAGATTAGAGACCTCTTCGAGGAGATCGGCCGCACGGGAGTTCCGGGTTATTACGAGCCGGATCTGACAGTCGGCGCAGACGACCCGCTGAAGCGGTATCCGCGCGTGATGCATCCGCACCGATTCAATGACAAGGCGAAGCAGTACATGCTTCATCAGCCGGTATTGGCCGTCTTGGAGGATTTATTCGAGGAGCCGCCGCTCGCGGCACAGAGCATGTACTATTACAAGCCTCCCGGCGCAAGGGGGCAAGCGCTGCATCAGGACAACTTCTACCTGAAGGTGGAGCCCGGGAACTGCATTGCCGCGTGGACGGCCGTCGATGAAGCTGACGAAGAGAACGGCGGGTTGTTGGTGGTGCCGAAGACGCAGGAATATGATATCGTGTGTCCGGAATATGCCGATGCGAAGGAATCGTTCACGACCCATTACGTCAAGCCGCCGAAAGATCGCCAAGCGGTGCCTGTCGTCATGGAGCCGGGAGACGTGCTGTTCTTCAACGGCAACCTCATTCACGGGTCTTATCGGAACAAGACGAAAGATCGGTTCCGCAGAGCGTTCATCTGCCATTACGCGAACGAATCCGCAACGCACATCGGCCAATATTACAAGCCCTTGTATCGCTCGGACGGAACGGAAGTGAATCTGGAATTGAATCCGGACGGAGGACCTTGCGGCGTTGAGTTCGAAGCGCTCTATCCCCACTAGATCGGCTGCGCCAAAAGTTGATTCGTTGGGGGCAGCAAGGCTGAAAGCGATAGCGCAGCTTTTTCGCTGATAAGGTACTATTATGCGCTAAATTGAATCATTGGCTGTTCATATTCCAGATAGCGGATCCTATTCGCATATTAGCGAACGTCCATTCTCTGATTAGAGAATTCGTAGACTGAAGCTGGATTAACTGGGGCAGGAACTGAAAAATAGCGCTCCGTCGTACTTAATTACGTAATTGTTTCTCTAATGCACCGGTAGGCTGTCGAGAGGCTCTCAAGGAATGGAACGTCCTCATTTCCTAGCTCTAACCGAGAATAACAGCGGCATATGGTCATGCTCTCGGATGCGCCACAGCCCTTGATTGTCCTGGACCATAAGTCCAGGAAACATGTCGTATACGGTATGCGGAAATTCATGTACGTATTCCAGGGTCAGTCCTGCTCCGATTAGCGCATTGATAATATCGCCGAGCGTATGCTGCCATTGATAGCTGACGGGATGCGCCAACTCGTCATCATCGCCGGTATAGGTTGTGCGGGATTCATAGCTTCGCGCCTCGCGATCGAAGTAAGGATAACGAATGGCTAATTGCCCGCCCACAGCTTCATGCATGAACGTAACAGGGTGGAACTCGACCATATAGAATGTTCCGCCCTGCTTGAGCGAGGCGCTGATTAAGGCCGCCCATCTTGTCAGGTCAGGCAGCCAGCATAGTACGCCATATGACGTATAGACGATGTCGAACTGCGCTCCGTCAAGCGCCTCGCTGGCGTCATAGATGTCCGAGCACAGAAACCGGGCATCCAGCCCCAGCCGATCGTTCAGCCTTCCGGCCAGCGCGATCGCTTCTTCGGAAAAATCAATCCCTGTTACCCGCGCACCCAATCGAGCCCAAGACAATGAATCTTGGCCGAAATGGCATTGCAGGTGAAGCATCGTGCGGCCGGATACATCCCCGAGCTCCGCTTGATCCAAGTCGGGCAACGAACGGCTGCCTGCAATGAATTCATCGACCATATAGAACGCGGACTTCGCGTGAATGGCCGTACGATCGTTCCAATTCAAACGGTTCATTTCACGGTAATCGGTCACGCATATTCCCCCTAAAAGTGATTATCGAGGCTCACTCCGCATGCTGCTTCCGGAACGCCATCGGCGGCATCCCCGCGTAGCGCCTGAAGCAGGACGAGAAATACGGCGCATAGTGAAAGCCGACCTGCTCGGCCACGGCCGAGACCGGCCACTCCGTCTTGATCAAGAGCAGCTTGGCTTGTTCCATCCGAATCTTGAGCAAGTAATCCATCGGCGTGCAGCGATAGATTTCCTTCATGCATCGGACAATATAGTTCGGGTGAAAATGCAGGGCATCCGCCAGCGCTTCGTTCGTCAAATCCTCCTGATAGTGCTGGCGCAGGTACGCTTCCGTCCGTTCCGCAAGCTTCATGATCGAGGTCGGCGGCGTAGCGCCTTGCTCATCCTTCTCCAGGATGCGGCACAAGTCCATGAATTGCTGCTGCTCCTTCCAATACGTATCCGCTCCGTTCGTCTCGGCTAGCTCGTGCATCTCCTCCAGCAGCCGCTCGATGCGCGGGAATTGCCTGGGCGCCGCATATTGCGGCAGCTTGAGCAGGTAAGGGTTCGCCCAAGCATGCCGGATCGGCTGTGCATGCTCGGAATCGCTTGCGGCGTGGTACTTGCCTTCGAACACGAAGTGGATCCAGTAGAAGACGGTATCTTCCCGGCAGGGAGCCGTTGCGTAATGATACCGGTCGGGCAGGAGCAGCAGCGATTGCCCTTGTCCGATCTGCCACTGCTTGTCTTCCTCCCCGATCGCAAGCGTCCCCTGCGCAACGAACAGCCAATCGAACAGGCCGGTATTGCGGCGGTTCGGATGCTGTTCGCCGGGCTTGTATCGGGTCTGACCGATCGTGATGTAATAGGGCATCGGCGGCAGTTCGAGCACGACCTTGTTCATAGCGCGACTCTCCTCGCGTATCAAGTGTGAAATTCTATAAGAATCGGGTGGGTTTATTCGTAGTTGATCTTACATAGCAAGGATAAACTGATAGAGTCGAATAATCAATTCGTGTGTATAAGAGGTTGTTCAAAAAGTCCATTTGTGATCGCGAAGTAACACAAGAAGCCAATTCGACGTCGAATCTTGAACGCTGGCGAAAATGAAGCGTATGCTTCCGATGTGCGTTTCTTGCGAAACGCTGGAGGTGCTCATGTAGCTTAGACTACGCTGCGCTCCTCATTTTCTACCATCGTCCAACCTTCTCGGCGCTGACAACCGGTCTTTTTGAACACGCACTAAAAGGAGATGGGGAAAGATGCATCAGGTTACGCTGTTGGACGGGATTTTCGGAGAGTCGCAAGAGACGGGATTAGCTTATCTGCTTCAGCTGGATGTCGACCGCTTGACTGCGCCTTGTTATGAGGCGGCGTCATTAACGGCGAAGAAGCCGCGTTACGGCGGCTGGGAAGCGACGCAGATCGCGGGCCATTCGATCGGGCATTGGCTGTCGGCCGCCGCGGCGATGATCGCGGCGACCGGCAATGAAGGGCTGAAGGCGAAGCTGACTTATGCCGTCGACGAGCTGGCATTCATCCAGTCGCATGATCCGGACGGCTATGTCAGCGGATTCAAGCGCGATTGCTTCGACAAAGCGTTCGCGGGAGGCGAGTTCGAGGTCCATAACTTCGGGCTTGGCGGCTCTTGGGTACCTTGGTACAGCATTCATAAAATCTATGCAGGTCTCATCGATGCCTATAAGCTGGCCGGGATCGAACAAGCGCTAGAAGTCGTCGTCAAGCTTGCAAATTGGGCGAAGCAGGGCACCGACCGGATGTCGGATGCCGAATTCCAGCGCATGCTCATCTGCGAGCATGGCGGGATGAACGAGGCGATGGCGGACCTGTATCTTATCACGGGCAATCAAGGTTACTTGGATTTGGCCATCCGATTCTGTCATCAAGCCATTCTTGCCCCGCTTGCTGACGGCATCGACGAGCTGGAGGGCAAGCATGCCAACACGCAGATCCCGAAGGTGATCGGGGCAGCCAAGCTGTACGAGATCACGGGTGAGGCTAAATATCGGCGAATGGCGGAGTTTTTCTGGCAGGAGGTCACGCAGAATCGCTCCTACATCATCGGCGGCAACAGCATTTTCGAGCACTTCAGGGCGCGGGGCAGCGAGAAGCTGGGCGTCGAGACGGCGGAGACCTGCAACACGTACAACATGCTGAAGCTGACGGGCCACCTGTTCCGCTGGTCGCCGAACGCCGCATACATGGACTACTACGAACGCGCTTTGTACAATCACATTCTCGCTTCGCAGGATCCGGATTCCGGAATGAAAATGTATTTCGTCTCGACGGAGCCCGGTCACTTCAAGGTGTACGGGACGCCGGATCAGTCGTTCTGGTGCTGTACCGGTACGGGGATGGAGAACCCTGCCCGCTATAACAAGGACATCTACCATGCCGACCAAGAAGCGATCTACGTCAATCTGTTCATCGGATCGAGAGCCGTCTTCGCCGATCGGCATGTCGCGATTCGTCAGGAGACGGATTTCCCTCGCACGGACCGGACGAGAATCGTAGTGGAAGAGGCGACAGGGGAGAGCTTCAAGCTGCGCATTCGGGTTCCCTATTGGGCTGCCGGCGAGGTGAAGGCTGTCGTGGGCGCCGATACGTACGCATCCTCCGAGAACGGGTACCTCGAGATCGAACGGAATTGGCAAGCGGGCGATCGTGTCGACGTGACGCTGCCGATGAAGCTGCATATGTACCGGTCCAAGGATGATGCGGGTAAGGTCGGCTTTTTGTACGGACCTGTCGTTCTCGCAGGAGCGCTCGGCAGAGACCATTTTCCGGAGCATGATATCGTAGGCAACCATATGAGTCTTCACCATCATCCGTTGATCGACGTGCCGATTCTGGTAACGGATGAGCCGGATATCCAAGCTTGGATTCGGCCGGTCGAAGGCGAGGCGCTGACCTTCGTTACCGACGCGGTCGGGCAGCCCGGCAATGTCAGCGTGAAGCTGATTCCGTTCTACGCCCTGCATCATCAGCGGTATACGCTGTATTGGAAGCTGATGAATCAGGAGCAATTCGCGTCTTACTCGGACCATGAGAAGGCAGAGCGGGATCGCCTGCAGGCCGTTACGGTAGACGTCGTTAGCCCGCATGAGCAGCAATCGGAGGTCGAGCATGCGATTCAGTCCCATGAATCGAGATCGGGGTACTCCGTTCATGCGCAGCGGGGATACAGGAACGCAGTCGGAGAAGGCGGATACTTCCGCTATCGGATGGCCGTCAAGCCGAATCGCCCGATGACGCTGGAAGTTACCTACTTCGGCACGGACGGCGCGCAATGGATCGACGGCGTCCTCCACAAGCGCGAATTCGCGATTCTGATCGACGGCACCGAGATTGCCCGGCAGAAGCTGGAGGCCGGCAAGCCGGAACAGGTATTCAACGTCCATTACGATCTTCCGGAAGCGCTGCTGAACGGTCTAGAGAGCGTGGAAGTCACGTTCAAGTCGGAGTCCGGGACAGTCGCAGGTAACGTATACGGGGTGCGGATGGTAGACCGGCTGCGGATGGCGGAGTGGGGTAGCAAGTCCTAATGGAACGCGGAGGCCATTCAATCGCCTCTAACTGGAATAAAATCTCCTCCTTCTGGAATAATGAGGGAACAAAGCCCGGTTGAGGCGTTCCGAAGGAGAAGAACAGGCAATGAAGATTGCGATCATGGGTGCTGGACTCTCGGGGTTGGCTAGCGCAATCACGCTGGAGAAGCACGGCATCGAACCGGCGATATTCGAGAAGCGCAGCCAAGCGGGCGACCGATTCGTCAACGGCGAGGTGTTGTTATCCATGCTCGTCCATCCCGTGCGAGACTGCATTGCATCCTTGTCGGACCAGTACGGCATCTACCTTCAGCCGACCGCTCCGATTCAGAAGATGACCATACAATCGCAGCACGAAACCGCGGTCATCGAAGGTCCTCTGGGATTCATCAATATAAGGGGCAGACAGGAAGAATCGTTCGAGGCGCAGCTGGAGCGCCAAGTCCGATCGAAGATTCGCTACGATTCCGACCTGACGCATGAAGATCTGGTCAAGGAATATACGCATGTCATCCTGGCGACGGGCGATGCCGCCGACGCGAAGCGCAGCCGGAATTTCCGGGAGGACCTGACGGTTTCGATCAGCGGCGCAACGGTGGAGGGCAAATTCGATCGATTCGAGGTCCAGACGTGGCTTGATTACGCGATCGCGCCGCACGGTTATGGTTACCTGGTGCCGTATTCCGAGTCGGAAGCGAATGTCGTCGTCGCGCTTCCGGATCAACCCGGAATAGAAGGCGGGGAGGATGATCTGCTGCGTATCTGGACCGCAATGCACGAGAAGGCGCAGAGGCGCCTTGGTCAAGGTCTTCCGGTTACGGACCGCTTCCAGATCAGGCGCTACCCGATGGGCATCTGCGGATCCGCTCGGGTGGGGAATACGTTCTACGTCGGCAACAACTTCGGCTCGATGATGCCCTTCCTCGGATTCGGCCAATATAACGCCTTATTGACCGGCGTATTCGCGGCCTACGATCTGTGCGGTCAGGGCAGTTACGAACGGTTGTCGGAGCCCCTTCGCAAGAGCTACGAACATTCGCTAGTCCTGCGAAGGGCATTGGAGAACGTGGAAGATGAAGGACTGGACCGCATCGTTCGTCTGCTCAGCGGCCGATTGGGCAACAAGCTGTTGTTGGCGAATGCGTTGAACCCGGTGAAGCTGGCGAGCTATCTGCTCCGGCCTTATATCAAGTGGAAACAAGGAGCGACGACATGATGGGAATTGCCTGCGAGCGTTCACCGCAATTGACGGTCTCCGAATAAGGCTACGGCAGCTTTTCCTACCGATGGAACTTCGCGACCGATCGGTCCATGCCCGTAATGCGATCCATGAGCAGGTCCGACGCTGCTGCCACTTCTTGCAGCGATGCGACCTGCTCTTCTCCCATGGCAGCGATGCCTTGAATCTCCTGCTTGATGCGCCCCGCCTGCGCCTTCACGTCCTCGATATGCGCTTGCATGCGGTCCATGCGCCGGGCCGCGTCCTGCAGGTCCTGATTGGATGCCTGTACCTCGGACTGAACGTGATCGTTCGCGTCGCGGATCGCTTCGAACATGCGGTTCGCGGCGATCGCGCGGTGTCCGCCGAGCACGAGCTGGCTCGTGCTGTCTGCCATCTGAGTGCGAATGGAGATCATATTCTGCCGCACTTCGTCCAGCCGCAGGTCTACCGTGGAGGCAAGTCCGTCCGTGAGTCCTGCCAATTGTTTGATCCGCTGCGCGATAACGGCGAAGCTTGCGCCGGATTGGCTGGCCCGCGCGGCCTCGATGGATGCGTTCAGGGATAGAATATTCGTCTCGGCAGAGACGCTCTGGATCTGTCTCAGCAAGGCAGACATTTCTTCCATCCGTCCCTCCAGCAGACCGGTATCCTCCTCGACCTTGGCAATCGCTTGCTTCAATTGCCCGAACGATGCCATGAATTCGCCCATCGCGATGCATCCCTCATTCGCAAGCGTAACGGACTCGTCCGCACGCCGGCTGATACGATCCGATTTCTGCAGAATCTGCTCGATCGACGCGGTCAAGAATCCGCAATGACGGACGGCAGCCTGCACGAACGAATCTTGCTCGAGCACGGCTTCGTGAATGAGCTGCGCGGCTTGCGCGATCTCCTCGCCGGCTTGATTGTTCTCCTGCACCCCGTAGTGGATATGCTCCGAGGAGGCGGCGACCTGGCGGCTGGTTTCTTGCACGCTGGAGACGATGAGCTGCAGGCTGCCCAGCATCGCGTTGAAGGCGCTGCCTAGCTTGCCGATCTCGTCCCGCGACAGAGACCTTAAGCCGTCGATCGCGAGATCCCCCTCGGATAGACGGGTTAAACTGCGCTGGATGCGCGACAGCGGGTTCGCGATGGACCTGGAGATCAGCCATGCGATAAGCAGCGAGAGAGCCACGATGAAGGCCGCGACGCCGATCAGGACATAGATCGTGCGCGTGAAGGCAGCGGTCATCTGCGACGCCTTCTGCTCCATGACGAGAAGCTTCTTGCGCACAAGGTCTTGGACGCTCTGCTCGACCAGGAACGTGATGTCGACCGCCAGCTCGTAGGAGACGGTCTGTTGATCGACGGAGGCGCCTTCTGCCGTCTGCTTGTTCAAGGTATCGACTTGAAGGAGGAGCGACTCCATCGTATTGCGAATCTCGTCGATTCGCTGCTGCACGCTTGCCGAGCTTTCATGCCGCTCCAGATCGTCGATTCGCGCATTCATCTCGTCGATCAACGCGTACTGGCGGCCCTCCTCGAAGGTCTGCATGCCGAAGACGATGTCGCGTATCTCATGATCGAGCGCAGGCTTCAGCAGTCCGCTGAGCTTATTGGCGCGCGCGGTACTGTCGACGAGCGCATTATACTCTTGCAAGTAGCCGTAGAATACGTATGATTGCACGCCGCCCAGCAGGACGGTGAGCACGATGACGGCGATGAACGATGCGATCAGCTTATGGCGAATCGACCGCAATCCGATTCGAAGCATCATAGAAGACCCCTCCAACATATTGGACTGCCCCAAGTGTAAACCGCTTTCATGAAGCCGTACATTGAAATTCATACGCGTTTGTTGCGATTTTTCATCATTCGACACGCTTCTCTCCGTGCAACTGGCCGAACGGACGTATGGACGTATATCCAATCCGCGGTCATTCATGGTATAATGGAAATTGCAGAACGCAGTTCTATATTATAAAACATGAGTAGGTGTCTATCGCGGTATGCCGATTATACAATCGCTCGACAGAGCGCTCCGAATCGTCGACTTGTTCGATGAACAGACCCGGGAGCTGAAGATTACGGAGATCAGCGCGCGTGTCCGGCTGCATAAGAGCACGGTGCACTCGCTCCTCAAGACGCTTCAGCTGCACGGCTATATCGAACAGGACCAGCATGGGCTGTACCGGCTCGGCGTGCGGTTCCTGGAGAAGGGGCAACTGCTGCTCGCGGGCTTCGATATTCGCGAGATCGCAAGCCGTCCGCTGCAAGAGCTGTCCGGCGGGACGGGGCAGACCGTCCATCTTGTCGTTCGAGACGGCACGGAGGGCGTCTACATCGACAAGGTCGAAGGCAGCAAGGCGGCGATTCGCTATTCCCGGATTGGACGCCGCGTTCCGCTGCATAGCAGTGCCGTAGGCAAGGTGCTGGCCGCCTTCCTGCCGGACCATGAGCTCGACAGATTGCTCCAAGGCTACGAATATACGGCGCATACGGCACGGACGATCGCGAGCGAGGCAGACTTCCGCGGAGAGCTCATGGCCGTTCGCGGCGAAGGCGTCGCTTACGATCGCGAGGAGAACGAGCCGGGCGTGCGCTGCGCGGCAGCTCCCGTGTTCGATCATGGCGGGCGCGTATCGGCCGCGATCAGCATCTCGACGATGGTATCTACGGTCGACGACCGCGAGCTGGAGTCATTGGCGGCGCGGCTGCGCGAGACGGCATCGAGGATCTCGCAGGGGATCGGTTATCGTCCGTAGTCCGGTTGGAGGACGAAGCGGCATCTGCCGCATCTTCTTATAGAGGTTGTTCAAAAAGCCCATTTGTGATCGCGAAGTAACACAAGAAGCCAATTCGACGTCGAATCTTGAACGCTGGCGAAACTTCCGGTGCTCATGTAGCTTAGACTACACTGCGCTCCTCACTTTCTACCGTCGTCCAACCTAAGCGTATGCTTCCGATGCTGCGTTTCCTACGGAAACGCTGGAGGCGCTGACAATCGGTCTTTTTGAACACACTTACAAGATTCATGCAGAACATTGTTCTATAATGTAGAACAACTATAGGGGAGGGGAAACGATTATGCGTATTTTTCGTTATTTGGAGGATTCACGCACTTATCTAGGCGTCTTGTTGGAGGATGGCACCGCTTATCGGCTGAACGCGCCGGACTTGATGACGCTGGTGGGCGAAGCCCGCAAGGCAGGCGCTTCGACCGCGGCTTACGTTCAGTCGCTCCTCTCGGAGCTCGCTCCGATCCAGGCGGCGCCTGAGTCGCTGGCGCTCTTGACGCCCGTGGATGCGCCTGAAGTGTGGGCGGCCGGCGTGACGTATCAGAAGAGCCGCGAGGCTCGCAATTACGAGGCGACGGCAGGCAAGCTGGATGCGAGCACGTTCTATGACAAAGTCTATGATGCGGAGCGTCCGGAATTGTTCATGAAATCGACCTCGGCCCGTACGGTCGGACCAGGCGAGCAGGTGGGCCTGCGGAGCGATTCGACGTGGCAGGTGCCTGAGGCGGAGCTCGGTCTCGTGCTGGATCGTACAGGCGCGATCATCGGCTATACGGCGGGCAATGACATGAGCTGCCGCGATATCGAGGGCGAGAACCCGCTCTATCTGCCGCAAGCGAAAATCTGGCGAAACTCCTGCGCGATCGGGCCTTACGTCCGGCTGGCGGAGACGGTAGCGGACCCGTACGATCTGAAGATCTCTTGCCGCATCTACCGGGACGGCGCGAAGGTGGTCGACGAATCGGGCAGCACCGGGCAGTTGAAGCGGAGGCTGGAAGAGCTCGCAGGCTTCTTGAAGCGCGATAATGAGCTGTACGACGGCACGGTGCTGCTGACGGGCACGTGCTTGGTGCCGCCGAACCAATTCACGCTGGCGTCCGGCGACCGGATCGAGATCGAGATTGCAAGCATCGGCACGTTGGTGAATACGGCAGCCTATGCGCATGAGCTGGAGCAGGCGTAACGAGCCTATCGAAGGAATTGAAGGAGGAGAATGGATCATGGCAGCAGTTCAAGAGAATCAAGAGAAGGTATTGATCGATAATTATATCGGCGGCGAGTGGAAGGCACCGGCGTCGGGCGAGCGCATGCCGAGCCTTAATCCGGCGAAGCGGGGCGAGGTCGTAGCAATGGCGGCGGCTTCGAGCACGGCGGATCTGGACGCGGCGGTGCAGGCAGCCGAATCGGCTAGGATCGCTTGGCGCAAGCTGACAGGCGCGCAGCGCGGCGCGATGCTGTTCAAGGCGGCGGACCTGCTGGAGAGCCGCATGGACACCGTCGGCCGGGCGATGACCCGCGAGATGGGCAAGACGCTGGGCGAGGCGAAGGGCGAGACGGCGCGCGGCGCCGCGATTCTGCGCTACTATGCAGGCGAAGGCATGCGCCCGATCGGCGACGTCATTCCGTCGACCGACGCGGAAGCGCTTATGTTCACGACGCGCGCGCCGCTTGGCGTCGTCGGCGTCATCTCGCCGTGGAACTTCCCGGTGGCCATTCCGATCTGGAAGATGGCCCCCGCGCTTATCTACGGCAATACCGTCGTATGGAAGCCGGCGGTCGAGACCGCATTGACGGCATCGCTAGTCATGCAATGCCTGCATGACGCCGGATTCCCGGCAGGCGTGGCGAATATGGTGCTGGGCGACGGCGCGGTGATCGGTTCGGGCATCGCGGCGCATCCGGGCATCAACGGCGTCACGTTCACGGGCTCGAATCGCGTAGGCAAGCAGGTCGGCCAGGCCGCGCTGGCGCGCGGAGCGAAATATCAGCTGGAGATGGGCGGCAAGAATCCGATCATCGTAGCGGCGGATGCGGATCTCGATCTCGCGGTCGACGCGACGATCAGCGGCGGACTGCGCTCGACCGGCCAGAAATGCACGGCGACCAGCCGCGTCATCGTGGAGAGCGGCGTCTATGAAGCGTTCAAGGAGAAGCTGCTCGCGAAGGTCAAGGCGCTGCGTGTCGGCGACGGCATGGACGCCGAGACCTGGCTCGGGCCTTGTGCCAGCGGCAAGCAGTACGAGACGGTCATGGGCTACATCAATAAGGGAATCGAAGAGGGCGCGGAGCTGCTGATCGGCGGGAAACAGCCGGAGGATCCGGCGCTGGCCGAGGGCTATTATGTCACGCCTGCCGTGTTCGAGAAGGTGACGCCGGCGATGACGATCGCGCGCGAGGAGATTTTCGGCCCGGTGCTGGCGCTCATCGAGGCCCGCGACATGGCAGAGGCGATCGCGCTCGCGAACGACACGGAGTACGGCCTCAGCGCTTCGCTCTATACGCGCAACCTTGGCAGCGCGCTGTCGTTCATTCAGGAGACGGATGCCGGACTCGTGCGGGTCAATGCGGAGACGGCAGGCGTAGAGCTGCAGGCGCCGTTCGGCGGCATGAAGGGCTCCAGCTCCCATTCGCGCGAGCAGGGACAGGCCGCGATCGAATTCTATACATCTGTGAAAACCGTGTTCGTGAAGCCGTAACCGGGAGGGGAAACGCGGGATGAATGAACGGATCAGGAACGTAATGGGGAAGGACGACGAAGCGTACTTCCAAGTCGAGACGCACGCGGCGGGTCCGACCGGCTCGCTGCCGCTGACGCCGGAGATGCTCTTGAACGCGCCGAGCGGCGACCTGTTCGGGTGGAGCCAGAACGTCGGGATGGGCTGGAAGCCGGAGCGGCTGAAGGGCCGGGAGGTGCTCATTCTCGGCACGCAGGGCGGCATCCGCAATGAGGACGGCACGCCTGCTGCGCTGGGCTACCATACCGGACATTGGGAGATCGGCCTCTTGATGAAAGCGGCGGCCGAGGAAATTACGGGAGCGGGCAACATTCCGTTCGCGGGCTATGTCAGCGACCCGTGCGACGGCCGTTCGCAGGGCACGTCCGGCATGTTCGATTCGCTCCCCTATCGCAACGATGCTGCGATCGTCATGCGGCGGCTCATCCGCTCGCTGCCGACGCGCGCGGCAGTCGTCGGCGTGGCCACTTGCGACAAAGGCCTGCCGGCGATGATGCTGGCGCTGGCCGGCATGAAGAACCTGCCCGGCGTCATCGTGCCGGGCGGCGTGACGCTCCCGCCTACGCAAGGCGAGGACGCGGGCAAGATCCAGACGATCGGCGCGCGGTATGCCAACGGCGAGCTGTCGCTGGAGGAAGCGGCCGACCTCGGCTGCCGCGCGTGCGCGACGCCGGGCGGCGGCTGCCAGTTCCTCGGCACGGCCGGGACCGCGCAGGTCGTCGCGGAAGCATTGGGGCTGACCGTGCCGCATGCGGCGCTTGCGCCGTCCGGCCAGCCGGTATGGACCGAGATGGCGCGCCAATCCGCGCGCGCGGCGATGGCGCTCGCGGCCGGCGGCCTGACAATGAAGGAGCTGCTCACCGACGCCTCCATCAAGAACGCGATGGTGATCCATGCGGCGTTCGGCGGCTCGACGAACCTGCTCTTGCATATCCCGGCAATCGCGGCCGCCGCCGGTCTTGCCGTGCCGGACGTTGCCGATTGGGCGGCAGTTAACCGCGCCGTGCCGCGGCTCGTCAGCGTGCTGCCGAACGGACCGATTCCGCATCCGACCGTTCGCCTGTTCCTCGCCGGCGGGGTGCCGGAGGTCATGCTCCATCTTCGCAAGCTCGGCGTCCTGGACGAATCCGTCTTGACGGCGACTGGCGTTACGCTGGGCGAGAACCTGGACTGGTGGGAGACGTCCGAGCGGCGGCAGCGCATGCGGGCTTACCTTGCGGAGCAGGAAGGCATCGACCCGGATACGGTCATCTACAGCCCGGAACGGGCGAAGGCGGCCGGGCTGGCTCCGACCGTCACGTTCCCGACCGGCAATCTCGCGCCGGAGGGCTCCGTGATCAAGTCGACGGCCATCGATCCGTCCGTATTGGACGAAGCCGGCGTGTTCCGGCATGTCGGCCGGGTGAAGGTGTTCACGACCGAGCGCGCGGCGATTCGCGCGATCAAGACCGGGGGCATCGAAGCCGGCGACATCCTGGCGCTGATCGGCCGCGGGCCTTCGGGCACCGGCATGGAAGAGACTTACCAGCTGACCTCGGCGCTGAAGCATCTGTCCTACGGCAAGCAGGTATCGCTCTTGACCGACGCGCGCTTCTCCGGCGTCTCGACCGGCGCCTGCATCGGCCATGTCGGACCGGAGGCGCTGGCCGGCGGTCCTGTCGGCCTCCTGCGCGACGGCGACTGGGTCGACATTCGGATCGATACCCGGCAGCTCGAGGGCAGCATTCACATGGTCGGCTGCGGCGACTCGCCGGAGACGCCGGAAGCAGGCGCGGCCGTGCTTGCCGCGCGCACGCCGCATCCCGGCTTGGCGGAGGACCCGGACCTGCCGGACGATACCCGGCTGTGGGCGGCGCTGCAAGCCGCCAGCGGCGGCACGTGGAAGGGCTGCGTCTACGACACAGACCGCATCATCCGGACGCTCGAAGCGGGCATGCGCGCGCTGGCGGCAGAGGAAGCGGGCGGGGCGGCTGACAATGTCATGAGGACGGGGGAACGCGAAGCATGAATACGAATGCCAATACCAACACGAATTCGAATCGGATCGTGAACCCCATCCTGAACGGCTTCAATCCGGACCCGTCCATCATACGCGTCGGCGACGACTACTATATCGCCACGTCCACGTTCGAATGGTTCCCGGGCGTGCAGATCCATCATTCCCGCGACCTGCGGAATTGGCGGCTGCTCACGCATCCGCTGACGCGGCGAAGCCAGCTCGACATGCTCGGCAATCCGAATTCCGGCGGCATCTGGGCGCCTTGCCTCAGCTACAGCGACGGGACGTACTACCTGATCTATACCGACGTGAAGAGCCATATCGGGCCGTTCAAGGATACGCATAACTACCTCGTGACCGCGACGGACATCACGGGTCCGTGGTCAGACCCTGTCTTCTTGAACAGCAGCGGCTTCGACCCGTCGCTGTTCCATGACGAGGACGGCCGCAAGTGGCTGGTCAACTTGGTGTGGGATCATCGGAAGGGCCGCAATAAATTCGGCGGCATTCTGATCCAGGAGTACGATGCACAGGAACGGAAGCTGGTCGGACCGATCCGGAACATTTTCGGCGGTACGCCGCTGGGACTGACCGAGGGACCGCATCTGTATCGGCGAGGGGAGTACTATTACCTGCTGACCGCTGAGGGCGGGACCCGCTGGAATCATGCGGTGACAATCGCGCGGTCGGAGTCGCTCTTCGGGCCGTACGAGGTCGATCCGGCGAATCCGATGCTGACGTCCAAGGACAACCCCGAGCTGCCGCTGCAGCGGGCCGGCCACGGCGACCTGGTGGAGACGCAGTCCGGCGAATGGTACATGGTTCATCTGTGCGGCAGACCGCTCGCTTCGTCGCGCACCTGCAATCTGGGCAGGGAGACCGCGATCCAGAAGGTCGAGTGGACCTCTGACGGCTGGCTGCGGTTGGCGGGCGGAGGCAATGCGCCGCAGCTGGAGGTAGAAGCGCCGGCGGGCCTCGCGGAGCAGCCGTTCGACGAGCATGCGCATGGCGTCGGCGTAGATCACTTTGACGAGCCGGCGCTCGGCATCCATCTGAACACGCTGCGGGAGCCGGCGGACGAGGCGTGGCTGTCGCTGCGCGAGCGGCCGGGTTATCTGCGCCTCTTCGGCAGGGACTCCTTCTCTTCGGCGCACGGCCAGAGTCTGGTCGCGCGCAGGCAGCAAGCGTTCGCCGCCGAGGCGGAGACGGTCGTGGCATTCGAGCCTGACACCCATCAGCAGATGGCCGGACTGGTGTACTACTACAATGCGAAGAATTGGTATTACCTGCGGATCAGCCGCGATGAGACGATTGGCAAGAGCCTGACGATCATGACGAGCGACCAGGGACAGTACGACGAGCCGCTGGAGCGGGAAGTGAGCGTGGACGGCTGGGAGCGGGTGTATTTGAAGCTGACGCTGGATCATGAGCGCGCGCAGTTCCACTATTCCGCCGACGGCGCTGCATGGACGGCGATCGGGCCTGTGCTGGATGCCGGACGGATGTCCGACGAGCACGTGGAGACGAAGCGCGGCGGCGTCTTGCTCGACCAAGGCTTCACCGGCGCG
>JAEZCJ010000099.1 GCA_023433615.1 Bacillota bacterium
GGGCGGCTGCGCCTGCGCCGCCGCTCGGTTCCGGCGCGCCGAACAGCGCGCCGAGCGAGAGCAGCAGCAGCCAGTAGAACGCGTAGGACATGTCGAAATCGATGGCCGCGTGCAGCAGCATTACAACTAGCGGCGCCAGTCCCGTGCGGTCTCGCCGCCATACGCGATAGGAGACGGCCGCGATGATCGCCAGCAGCAGGATGAGCCCCATGAGGCCGCTGTCGAGCGCCGCGTCCAGATAACCGCTGTGAACCTCGCCGCCGACGTACGGCTCGCGCTGAATGGACTGGAACAGCGCCCGCCAAGCGCCTCCGCCGTGGCCGAACCATGGCGATTCCTTGAACAGCCGCCAGCCGTCCGCGTAGAACAGCCCGCGCGCCGACGCGGTCTCGTAATGGCCGCTGACCCTCCCGCCGGCCAGATTCCCGACGATGGCGAAGCTGCCGGCGAATGCGGCTGCGACCAGCGCATGCGCCGTGATTCGTGCGCTAATGCCTGCCGTAAGCAAGCCGCGCGCTCTTGGCAGGAGCAAGGCATGTCCGATCGCCGCAGCAATCGTCACCGCAGCAAGCGCGATGACCGTTCCCCGATCCGCCGCCAAGGAAGGCAATCCGTCGACGGACGGCAGCCAGCCCCCGGCTGCCATTCTGGCCGCAATCGCGTACCCGGCTGCCGACATCGCAGCCGTCCAGGCCGCGTGCAGCAGCCAGCCTGTTCGATCGCGGCCTGCCAGCATTACAGCGGCAACGATACCGACTGCCAGCGCAAGCCACGATCCGCGCGATTCGGTCAACAGCAGCGCAATGCCCGACGGAGCGGCTAGCAATGCAGGCAGCCAAGCTTGCCGCATGGATGCAGCCCGCGAGAGCAGAAGCAACTGCAGCAGCAGAACCGCGGCCATGACGGCCCCGTGCGTGTTCGCGTATTGGAAGAATCCCGCCAGTCTGGCGCCTACGGCGCTAAGCCTCTCATCGGCACTCACCATCACGATGAACGGGAACCGGATCCAGCCGAGCCAGCCGGCAAGCGAGCCCAGCACGAGAACAGCGGCTGCGGCTTGGACAGCGGCCTTCAGCCCTTCTCGGAAGCGCCGATCGTCGTACGCCTGCCACGCATGGAGCAACAGGGACCAGCAGCCGAAGGCTGCATAACGCAGCGACTCGTTCACGGTCCCCAGCATCGAAGCAGGCTGAGGGCCGATGAACAGCCTGCCTGCATAGAATGCGGCCAATACGAAGAGCCATAGCCAAGGTGCGAAGAACGATTCCCGCATCGGCACAAGCCTCGAGTTCTCTCCGCCATGGAAGAATCGTCCCAGCAGAATCAAGAGGCCGATGCCTCCGCATGCGCCGAACAGGAGAAGCTCCAGCTTGTAATAAGACGTATCGTAGAACATGCCGTTCCGGTAGGCAGCATAGATAAGCGCCGATCCAGCCGCGGCTGTGGCGAATGCAGCTACGCCGACATCATGGAATCGCCCGCGCCGGCTCTGCCCCGCAGCCGTCGTCTCGCTTTCGACCGGCCGCTCGCGCTTTCCGCTCCCCATGCGCCGGTCATCTCCAACCGCACGATCACTCACCTATAAGCCCCTCCTTCCGTGCATGATGCAGCGACAAATTTGCCGAACGCGTCGCTAACAGCCTTTACCCGCGCTTAAGTAGATTATACCGCCCTGTCCCCTTTGGACGCCGAATCTTTTTCGCCTCGCCAATCGTCAGGATCGTAGGAATGCCAATAACGGAGGGATAGGCAATGATTCGAATCGAACGCATCCATCACTCGTTCCGCTTGGGCAAGCGCGGCAAGGAACGCGAGATCCCGGTGCTGCATGACGTCAATCTGCAGGTTGCCAAGGGCGAGATCGTCGCGCTCGTGGGACGAAGCGGCTCAGGCAAGTCGACGCTGCTCCATATCGTCGGCGGCTTCTTGCGGCCGTCCAGCGGCTCGATCCGCATCAGCGGCCAAGACGCGACAAGCTTCAATGAGAGCCGTTGGGCAGACTTTCGGCGACAGAGCCTCGGCTTCGTCTTCCAGAGCTTCCAGCTGATTCCGAGCATGACGGCCTGGGATAATGCCGCTCTCCCGCTTGTCCTGCAAGGGGTTGAGCCGTCCGTCCGCACGAAGCGCGTCCGCAAGCTGTTCGAACGGCTGGATATCGATGCCTTAGCGGACCATTACCCCGGCGAGCTGTCCGGCGGTCAACAGCAGCGTGTCGGCATCGCGCGCGCATTGGCGCTGGACCCCCCGATTCTGCTGATGGACGAGCCGACAGGCAGTCTCGACAGCGAGAACGAGGCCCGCTTCCTGCAGCTGTTGCGCGAGCTCAACCGCGAACGCGGATTAACCCAGCTGATCATTACGCACGACGACAACGTCGCTGCGTCCGCCGATCGCGTCCTGCGCATCGAAGACGGCACTATCGTATCGGATTCGCATGCCGCGGGGAAAGAAGAGGTGCGGCCATGAAATGGATCGATCGCATGCGCTTCGTCAGGCAGAATATGGCCAAAAATAAGTCTCGCGTCCTCATGACCGTGCTGGCGGCGGCCATGGGCTGCTCCTTCCTGATCATGCTGGCTTCGGTCGCGTTCGGCCTGCAGAACAGCTTGATTAAGGAGATCACGGAAGGACAAGCGTTAACGCGCGTAGAGCTCTACGATAAAAAGTCGGACGGCGATGAATATGTACAGCCGGATCAATCCGATATCGCCGTGTTGGAGGCCATGCCTTACGTTCGAGCGGTTACCCCGCGCGGCTACGTCCCGACGCCTCTCATCCAGGTTGCCGAATACAAGGCGCATACGAATGCGATGCTCGTCGACTTCGCATCCGAGCAGGCTGCCGGCCTTGAGCTGTCCGAAGGCCGCATGCCCGAACGGCCGGGCGAAGCAATCGTCGGGTATCATTATCGCGATGCGCTCGTTCGAGAAGACGGGACGCGATACGAGGGCGAGCTGCTGGGCTTGGAGCTGGAGCTGACCATCAGCGAGATGCAAGCAGACGGCGAGAGCGGCGAAGCGCAGCCATTGGGCGATACGCAGGCTGCGCTTACGATTGTTGGCGTCGCGAAGAAGCCGGCTCGCGAATACGTCGTGGATACCGAGCTCATGCTCGATCGGAACATGTATGAAGCGCTCATGCCCCATAGCGCGGCGCAAGGCCTTGACGTGCCTCTCCACATAGTCTACGTGTACGCGGATGACGCGTCCCATCTGACGAAGCTGACCGCAGCGATGCGTGAGGAAGGCTACCGGCTCTACTCGCCTTCCGATCAGATCGAGGAGATGGAATTGTTCTTCACGGTCATGAAGATCGGGCTGGGCTTCGTCGGCACGATTGCCGTCCTGATCGCATCGATCGGCATCTTCAACACGATGACGATGGCCGTTACCGAACGCGCGCAAGATATCGGGATCATGAAAGCGATCGGGGCCAGCCCGCGGACCATTCGTTCGATCTTCTTGCTCGAGAGTGCCTGGATTGGCATCCTTGGCGCGATTCTCGGCGGCGCAGTCTCTTATGCTTTGAGTTATCTCGTCAATGCCGTGCTGCCGCCGATCCTCTCTAGCGTGATCGATTCCGAGGTGCCGGCCGGATTCACGTTCTCTTCGATTCCCGTAGGATTGACGGTCGTCAGCGTCGCCATCAGCTTGATCGTCGCGATTCTGTCCGGCATGCGTCCTGCAGCCCGCGCTACCCGCATCGACGTGCTGCGTGCGCTCCGGAGAGACCTCTAACAGCTCCTAAGCGGGGATATGCGTAACGCGACCGATAACACAGTGAAGGCAGGCTGCGGATGCAGCCTGCCTCTTATTGTCATCCTTGGTTATAGCTCTTTGACGATCATGAGGTTCAAATCCGATTTCAGATCGACTTCGTACGGCGATG
Organism: Bacillota bacterium; assembly: GCA_023433615.1. Classification (GTDB taxonomy): domain Bacteria; phylum Bacillota; class Bacilli; order Paenibacillales; family Paenibacillaceae; genus Paenibacillus_I. Next base: position 3,889 of record JAEZCJ010000099.1, read on the forward strand.
CCGTCGGCGTTCCGTCCGCTTCTCGCAGGATCCGTACGACGGGCCGATGAACGGCCAGCGGATTGTTCGAGGATACGACCCCGACTTGTCCCGTGTTCAGCAGCACGGTTGTCGCGACCGGATAGATCGAGATATGCTTGCAGAACAGTTGGATTAGCTCAATGTCAAAATAGGAATTGCCTGCTGCAAAGAGGTACTCGATCGCCTCCGTCGGCGTGTGCCGATTCCGGTACGAACGCGGTGAAGTCAATGCGTCGTATACATCCGCGATCGCAACGATTTGCGCGTATTCGTGGATCTCGCTCTTCTTCAACCCTCGCGGATAGCCAGTGCCATCGTAACGTTCATGGTGCTGCAGCGCGCAGTGCGCGGATACCAGCGAAATATCGTGCTGCTGTCTCAGCATGTTGAAGCCGTCCGTCGTATGGCGCTCGATCACGATCCGTTCTTCGGGCGTAAGCGGCGTGGATTTGGACAGGAGCTCCTTCGGCACTTTCGTCATCCCGATATCGAAGAGCAGCGCGCCAATCCCGAGGTCCTCGATCTGGTTGCGATTATAGCCCTTGGCGATCCCGATGATGCCTGCGAGAATCGCGACGTTCACGGAATGGTTGAAGAGGTAGGCATCCGCGACATGGATGTTCGTCAGACTATACATGACATCCTTGCGATTGACCAGGTCTTGGATGATCGAGCCGAACACGGAACGGAATGTACGCCCCATCTCCGGCGCCACTGCGCGTCCCTTATTGGCAGGCATGTCCATTAACCCGCCGACCGTCTTGTAGATCTGGTCTACGGCCTGCTTGCGCGTATCGTCCCGTACGACCTCGTCCGGCATGATGTCCTGCGTCTGTCCGTCTTCTACATATAAGATGTCGATACCCATGCCCCGAAGACGGTCAATGAAACGATCGTTCAGCTCGATTCCGACCCCCAGCAGCACGTTGCCGTTCTCTCTTAGAATCGGCCGTGCGAGCTTGTCGCCGGACTTCACTGAATTAATATGTACTCTTCTCATGAAATTCCCGCCTTTGACAGCTTGGACCCGATGGATTAGGCCTGAAGCATGTGTTGGTTCTCATAGGTAGTCGATTTGTTCTGTTCCTTATCCATATACATTCGCTTATCAGCCGTCTGTAACAATTCCATAAGGTTCGTACCGTCTTCCGGGAATACAGCCGTGCCGATCGAGGCGGACACGCGAACGCCGATTCTCAGTGACAGCTTCTCCAGCGCCTTCCTTACGGTTAGAGCCAGCGATTCCTTGCTCTGGCTAATACCATACGGACAGAGGAGCACGAACTCGTCGCCTCCCCATCGCGCGACGATCTCGCCCTTGGCCGCGCAATTCCGAAGCGTATCCGCGATCATGATCAACACTTGATCACCGGCTTGATGCCCGAAATCATCGTTGATAAGCTTGAAATCATTGATGTCGATTACCGTAACGGACATGCGCTTCTTCACCTTCATCGCCCTCGACGAGAGGCGCGGGAAGACTCTCGAGACGAACCGCCGATTGCAAATCCGCGTCAATCCGTCCAAATCCGATTCTCTCTTCAGTCTATCATACTGGTATCCCGTGTACCATCCTGCGGGCAGGGCGGCAAGCAGGTACAGGCCAAGCGCCAGAATGAGCGTGCTTGTGCCGAGCAGGCTGCCTTGTACCGCTGTCAGGATACCCAGCATCGCGATGCCGCTGCCGGCTGCGAGCGCCGATGCCGTAATTCGCCCCTTGAACGTCATGACCGAACCTCCTTACTCGTTGACGGGTTCCGCAATCACGATCCGGTTCCTTCCCCCGTTCTTCGCTTCGTACAACGCGGAATCGACCTTGGCGAACAGATCACGAAGGTAAACCTTCGGATTGTCGATTCGGGAACCGCTATTGCTTTCGACCGTTAGAACACCCATGCTGATCGTGACTTTGACGGTCTCGCCTTGGCTCTCGTAATCGCTTGCGATCCGATTCGCTTCCACGATATCCTTCACTCGCTGCGCCAGCATGGCTGCCTGCTCGCGGTTCGTATGCGGCAGATAGACGGTGAATTCCTCGCCGCCGTAGCGGGCAAGAATGTCCGTGCGGCGCAGCGAATTTTTGACGACATCGGCCGTGCTTCGAATGACCTCGTCCCCGATCAGATGCCCATAATTATCGTTAATTGACTTGAATAAATCGATATCGAATAGGAAAATGGCGAACGGTATGTTGTAACGAATGTTCGTCATGACCTCGTGCTCCAACTGCTGCATGAGGTAGCGCCTGTTGTAGCAGCCTGTGAGGCTGTCCGTCACCGCCATCTGCTCCAGCTTCTGGTTCACCTTATACAGCTCGTCCTGCATCGAGATCAGTGCGCGATTGCGTTCTTGCAGCGCATCGTTCTGGCGATGCGAGGCGTCGACCAGCAGTCGGAGTTCGCTGACGTCTTGAAACGTCAATACCCGGCCGATCAGCTGCTGCTTGTCGATGATCGGTTCGCCGTGCACGACGAGATAATGCGGATCGCCGTCCTTCAGGATTCGGACCTCGATCGATGCAGGCATCGGCGGCAGCATGCGGTATTGTTCCAGGAAGTCTCGCGGGTTGCCTTCCGATTCGAGCGCTTCGAGGAAAGTCTCGATAACGAACCGGTCACCGGCCCGAATATCGAGCAGTCCGCGCAGCACCCTGTTCGTCTCCAGCACGACATCATGCTCATCGAGCACGATAATTCCCGTGGACATGCTGTCGATGATGTTCACCTGCGCGATTCGCACGATATCGAATACGCGGTGACGCTGAATGGACACTACGAAATAGTAAGTGGACAGGACGATTCCCAGCGAAGTCAGCCCCGGTATGACCGGCAGCCATTCGGCAAGGTAGACATTGATCGTCAGGTCCGCGAGCGCGAAGCCGGTCAAGATGAACATGCCGGCCACTGCCATCCGGATCTGCCGCCGATGGCGCGGAGCGACGTCGCCGCGCAGCGTACGGATCATGATCTGCAGGGAAAATGCGACATACCCGAGCAGCACCGCGACCATGATCCAATATAAGATGCCGTACTCGCGATTCGTATATTGGCCGTCCACGGGGCTCACGAACGTTTGTCCCGGATTGACCAGGACGGCGATCACGGTCAGCAGCGTCGGGATGGCCAGCAGCGAGAGCGACTTCCTGTTCAAATAATAGGACTGCCCCGTCAGGAAGACGGAGAATACGGTCCACCCGAATCCCAGGATCGATAATCCCACGTAGGCCAGCTTCAGATAGAAGAGCTGGTAGCTCGGTTCCTGCGTCGTCGATATCGCGAATTGACATAATGGCCACAGCATTAAGCATGCATGGAAAATCAAATAAACCTTATGTAATATAGTGACCGTATTGTTCATGAAAACGTAGACAAGAAGCAACAGCATGACCGTAAACAGGCCAAAGTCTAACCACAACACGTGTTCCAATGAGGTCACCCTATTACTTTCTAATTTCAAATCTCGTACATCAGACTTATCTTAACATAGACAAGTTTTGACAGACAATCGATTATGTAAAATATATCGACATTTCCCGTCATTGCCATTAGAAATGTCCTATTCATTTCAACGTTCTTCGGGAAATAATCCTGCCAATTCCCGTTCCAGATAGGGATTCAAGCCTAGCGAGTCCCGAAAAACGGCATATTCCTCCCATTTGCGCTGATTCCACGCGGGACGACTCGGCCTAACGGCACGGATCAGAATGTTCTTCGGCGTATGCTCCATGTCGATGAATTCCAGCAGCTGCACTTTATAACCGACAGCTTGCAGCAATTGGGCACGTACGGCATCCGTCGCGAGCGACGCGAATCGCTCCTTCAGGATACCGTGGTCGAGCAAGGGCGCAAGCGCCTCGTTCGCCACTTGGCCGAACAGCTCGTGCTGGCAGCACGGCACCGACAGGATGACGGACGCCCCCCAACGGACGGACTTGGCCAGCGCCGCGTCCGTAGCCGTATCGCAGGCATGCAGAGTGACGACCATATCGACCTGGTCGACGCCTTCGTATTCGGCAATATCGCCGTGCATGAACGTCAGCCGGCCATAGCCCAGGCGCTCGGCCAGCCGCGTGCAGAAGGCAATGACATCGGACTTCAGGTCCAGTCCGGTGATCGTCACATCCAGCCCGTGCTTGACGACGAGCAGATGATAGAGTGCGAAGGTGAGATAGGATTTGCCGCAGCCAAAATCCACGATCCGAAGCTGCCTGTCCTTCGGAAGGGCAGGCAGCATATCCGACACCATCTCCAGGAAGCGGTTGATCTGCCGATACTTGTCCTGTTTCTGAGCATGCACTTTGCCTTCCGGGGTCATGATCCCAAGCTCGACCAAGAACGGGACAGGCTCTCCTTCCCCTACGATCCGCTGCTTCACCCGATTATGATCGAGCGTCTCGGGCTTCTTAGGGGACGACGGCGGTTTGCGCAGCATCGCCGCGCTGCCTTTCTTATTGAAGAGCAGTTGAATGTCGGCCTGCTCCGTCTTGATCAAGGCTTGCCGATAATGACCCGCCAGCAGCTGCACGATGCGGCCTGCCGCCTCTTCAGGCGCGAGATTCTCGTGGGAAGCTTGGTTATTGCGATGATGCTCCAACTGGTAATGCAGGCCCGCCTTCAACTGCACAGGCCGTACGACCGTACGCGTCGGCCCGTCGCCGTTCTTGCTTCTTGGCTGGCTGAACGTTGCTTGCAGAAGCTCGCGTTCGTTCACCCATTGCTCCACGGCCTGCTGCCAGTCCTTCTCCGTTGCCATTGCTGTCACGCACTCCCTTATGGCCTTATTGAACACGCAATTTATCGTAATAGGTCGGCAAGGCCGCTTTCGACCTCGGCCCGGGGCAGACCGCCTGCGGCCAGCTTGTCATCCGATGCCAACAGCAGCCGGTTGTAGAAGGCGGCGGCCTCTTCCTGCCGCATGTCCCCATCCTCCAGCAGCTCATGCAGCCAATTCTCCGCTTGGTCGAACCGACCGCGCTGCTCATGCCAGGACATGAGCAGCTGCTTCGCGCGGGCGGGCAGCTCGTAGGCCGCGAGCCTGTCGAGCAATAGGGCTGCCTCCTCATCCGGATCGGCGATGACCGGCTCCGCGCCGATCAAGGAGAGACGCAGGTTCAGGCTGAGCGCCTTCATCCAACGCGCAAGCGCCTCGAGCTCTTCCCTTTTCTCGTCGTGGATATCGCCCGCTTCCCTTAATAAGCGCGCGATCGCCTCGAGCGAGACCGTATCGGCCACGCCGTTCGTCGTCAGCATCGCGATCAGATCTTCTTCGGACAGCGCATGGACGAGGCTTGCCTTAAGCCGAAGCTTACGGTCCAGCAGCTCGTCTATCGCTTCCAGCGCCTCTTGATGCTCCTTGCGCTGCCGCAGCCCGATGACCGCCGCGATCGCCTCGGTCATCTGCTGAATCATGCGCATCATGTAATCGCGTTGGAACAACTTCCCCTCTCCCTTCGTCCCGCCGATCGTTAGATCGTCGCGACCCAGGCCGACAGCTCGGCCGCGAGTCGCTCCGGCTGCTCGTACATGGACATATGCCCGCAATTCTCAATCAGCGCCTTGCGCGCGGCAGGCCCGGCCTGCTCCACCAAGGTGCGCTCCTGCGGCACGACGCCGTCCGCTTGACCGGCGACGAGCAGCACCGGAAGGGCCGCATTCCGGAGCACGTCGCTGCGATCCGGGCGTGCTTTCATGCCCATGGCCGCAGCGATTGCCGCCTCCGGTGCCGTGCCTCGGCCGATCGCCTTCGCCTCTTCGATCATCGCTTTCATCGTCTCCGCATGCGCCGGCGCGAACAGCTTCGGCACCAGCCCTTCGACGAAAGCTCCTATCCCTTCCGTATCGATCGTCTCCGCCGCTCGATTGCGATTGGCCTTGGCTGCCTCCGCATCGGGCAGCGCTGTCGAATGGACGAGACCGAGCGCCCTCAGCTTGCTCGCGTACTTCTCCGCGAAGGCCAGCGTTACGTAACCGCCCAGCGAGTGGCCTACGACTACGGCCTGCTTCTCCCCAAGCGTCTCCAATAGCATCGCTAGGTCATCGGCCATATCCGTCATCTCGTAGACGCCGGCCTTCGGCGCCGTCGAGGAGCCGTGCCCGCGCAGGTCCGGCACGATCACCTCGCCGATCTCCATGATATAAGGCAGCACTTTCTCCCAATAGGAGGAGCTCCCGCAGTAGCCGTGCAGCAGCACGATCACAGAATCGCCGGGCGCTTTTTTCTCCCCTTGCCGGTAGTATGCGATCGTCTCCCCATTCTGCAGGCGTGCTTGAAGATTCGCGATTGTCATCGATGTCATTCGATTCACCTTGCCTTTCTATTGATTCGTTGCCCACGCTTCTTGAATGGCCTGCGCGGTCGAGCTTGCCATCGCCATGACTTGACGCAGCGAAGCGCTCTGCAGCTCCCACAGCGGCTTGACGGATCTTCGCCCGACGATAGCCGCGATGCTATAGTGCCCGACCGGTCCGTGCAGCCCCCCTGTTGCGGCTGCAGGCGTCAACGGCCCTTCCGAAATGGAGAATCGTCCAATATCGTCTTCCTTGCCGAGACAAGCATCGAACGCGATCACACTGACATTCGCGGGAATAGAGGCTGTCGCCTCACGCAAACGGTTGGCATCGCAAGGGGCCTCCATCGTCCCGATAACGCACGGCCAACCTTGAGCGGCCAGGGCCGTGCCGAGCAGCGGACCGTATGCATCGCCCGTCGAGCGATCCGTGCCGATGCATAGCATGGCCAGCGCCTCTCTGTCCGGATGTGCTGCCGCTATCCTGCCCAAGAAGCTGCCGAGACCGCTCGCATCCACGACCATCCGACCTTCGCCGAACGCTTTTTTCGCCAGCCTTCGAGCCATGATCCATTGTCCCCTCCCGATATAACGCGTCCTGCCTCTTATTGTATCGGATATCGTCGGACCGCCGCAATGTTGGCAGGGCGGGCTTCGTTCATGGTACAATACGGGAATACGGCCCGGTTGCGGGCGGAATGCGGATGAGTTGCAGGTGGATCGAGGCCAGGTGATTGCCTGCCCTGCAGCTCGAAGCCGATGAAGGAAGGAAGATGGAGATGGCGGATCTGAGAGAGCCTACACAGGCTAACGTGGAGTATATGATCGAAGCGATCAAGACGAAGCTGCGAATGGCAACGGGAGCAGCCATGCAAGCCTCGCACTTCAGCATCGAGCGTTATGAGGACATCAAGGAATTATACGAGATCGTCAGCAGCAAGCAGAACTTCAGCATCAGCGAGGTCGAAGCGCTCGTATCCGAGCTCGGCCAGATGCGCAAAGCCTAGCCCGTTACGACCATAAGCGATGATAAGGGATGCCCCGCCGGCTTAGCCGGACCGGTGCATCCCTTATGATTGTTAAGCGCGATTCATTTCGAATTAGGACTCCTCTGTTGCCGCCGCTTCCTCGCCGTCTTCAGCCTCAAGCAGCAGCTTGACGCTGATCCGCTTGTTCTCGCCCTTCAAGAAGTGCGCGATCCGCTCCAGCTTGTCAGCCAGCTCCGGTCCGTCGAGCGTAACGTTCAGCTGGTAGGCAAAATGATCCTCGCGCTGCGCGCCGTTCTGTCTGCCGGCGGAGAGCTGATAGTATGCCCGCGCGTCCCCTTGACGGTCGCCGAGCAACTGGTCCGGGTAGAACTTGTCCGATTTATTGACGACCCGCTCGTAAATTCTGAGCCGCTTAAGGAGCATGTAGTACTGCGCAGAATGCTTGAAGCCCCACGCCTCGCGAATGTCTTTGAGCGTGTACTCGATTTTGTAATGCTTCAATCGCTCGACCTGTCCGTCTGCATCGAGCTTCATGAATTCTTCCAACGGCATAATTGCCACTGCCACGTCAATCATCCCTCCAATAGATGTGATATAAGTTGCATCTCTTATGTTTTCGATTCTTTTTTTAAAATTCCTTCCATTAATTTTCTATTTATTTGTAATTTTCCGGACGAAATCGTTTGCTTCTTGCAGAAGCGCGGGTTCTGGGCCAGTTAGCAAGCGTGCGGTATGCGTTCCTGATTGAGCGGGATCGTGTTTAGAAGGTGCAATCACGCCACAGTGTTCCTGATTGAACAGGTTAGTGGTCGAAAGGTGCTGCAGCCCCCTATGACTTGCGCGGTGTGCGGTTTGCGGT